>NZ_JAKZKW010000042.1 GCF_022808695.1 Fundidesulfovibrio soli | reverse complement strand
CTGTGCGGCGTGTGCACCTACATTCACCTGCAGGCCTCCACCACCGCCATCGAAAACGCCATGAAGCTGACCGTGCCCGCCAACGCGCAGATCGTTCGCAATCTGCTGCAGGGCACCCAGTTCCTGCACGACCACATCGTGCACTTCTACCACCTGCACGCCCTGGACTGGGTGGACGTGACCAAGGCCCTCACCGCCAACATCGCCGCCACCGCGACCCTGGCGGCCCAGGTTTCCCCCTCGGCCCCGTCCATCGACTTCGCGGCCGTGCAGACCAAGCTCCAGGGCCTGGTCAGCTCCGGGCAGCTGGGGCCGTTCTCCAACGGCTACTGGGGCCACCCGGCCATGAAGCTCTCGCCGGAAGCGAACCTGCTGTTCGTGGCCCACTACCTCCAGGCCCTGGCCCAGCAGGCCAACACCGCCAAGATGATGGCCCTGTTCGGCGGCAAGAACCCGCACCCCCACGTCACCATCCCCGGCGGCGTGACCAGCGGCAACGA
>NZ_JAKZKW010000041.1 GCF_022808695.1 Fundidesulfovibrio soli | reverse complement strand
GGCGGCGGAAGTTCTTCAAATACATCAGCCGCCCCCGCACCGGCCCGACCCGGAGACTCCAACCAAAGTATTCTTCCCGTGTTCCGCTAGAACACCACCGTCTTGTTCCCGTCCACGATGATCCTGTCCTCCAGGTGCGCCCGCACGGCCCGGGCCAGCACCTGCCGTTCCAGGTCGCGCCCCAGGTCCTTCAAGTCATCCACGCCGTGGCGGTGCGAAACGTGCGCCACGTCCTGGCTGATGATGGGCCCGGCGTCCAGTTCGGCGGTCACGTAGTGCGCCGTGGCCCCGATGAGCTTCACCCCGCGCTGGAAGGCCTGGCGGTACGGGTCGGCCCCGATGAAGGCGGGCAGGAACGAGTGGTGGATGTTGATGATGGGCACGCCTGCGCCCTCGATGAAATCGGGCGAGAGGATCTGCATGTACCTGGCCAGCACCACGGCGTCGGCCTTGCCCCGGATCAACTCCAACGCCTGCTCCTCGGCCCTGCGCTTGGCCTCGGGATCGCGCGGGGGCACCGGGATGTAGTGGAAGGGCACGCCGAAGCGCTCCACGGCCTCCTTGAGGTCCGGGTGGTTGCTCACGACCATGGCCGCCTCGCAGGGCAGCTCCCCGCGCGACCAGCGCCAGAGCAGCTCCATCAGGCAGTGCTCGTGCCGCGAGACCATGATCGCCAGGCGTTTGCGGGGCCGGGCGTACTGGATGGACCACTGCATCTCGAAGGGTTTGGCCACCACCTGGTCGAAGGCGGCCATCAGGGCGTCCCGCCCCAGGTCCAGGTGCGGTGTCTGGAACTCCAGGCGCATGAAGAACTTGCCGCCCTCGGGGTCGGTGGAGTGCTGGTCCAGTTGGGTGATGTTGGCGCCGTGGGAGAAGATGAACTGGCTCACGGCCGCCACGAGGCCGGGCCGGTCGGGACTTGTTATCAGCAGGCGGGCGATGTTGCGCCCGGCGTCGTAGAGGTCGGTGGTGTTCATGAGCACAAGGTAGTCAATGTGCCCCTGGAAATCCATCCCGGTCAGTGGCGATTCCCCATGCGAAGCGCGCAGCGCTGAGCGGAAAGGGATCCCAAAGGGCTACGCCCTTTGGCCGCCGGATGCCTCAAT
>NZ_JAKZKW010000040.1 GCF_022808695.1 Fundidesulfovibrio soli | reverse complement strand
CGCGACCAGCGTGCGCAGGTGCCTGCTCCTGATGGAGTGCGCGAAGCGGATGCCGATCACCAGCCCGGCCAGTTGCACCACGCTCAGCCAGGACGCGGCCCTGAAGTCGATGAATCCGTGGATCAGGTTGCCCACGGTGCCCGAGCCCGCCGCAGCCACCTGGATCACCTGCCCGGTGGCCACGGCCGTGATGGGCGCGAAGCCCAGCACCACCATGATCGGCACCGAGAGCACCGGACCGCCCACCCCGGTCAGGCCGGAGATGAACCCCACCACCGCGCCGATGCCGCCAAGCAGCGCCAGATGCGCCGGGGAGCGCCGGTCGAAGGCGAAGGGCCCGGCCCCCGAGGCGGGCTTCAGCACGTAGGCCCCGGCGAAGATGATCACCAGCGCCAGGGCCGTGTTCAGCCAGAGCACGTTGACCAGCGAGTTCACCAGCGCGCCCAGGTAGCCGAACACCAGGGCCCCAGCGCAGATGGGCATGGCGATGATCCAATCGATGCTGCCCTTGCGGTGGAACAGGTATGTGCCGATCACGGCGGTGAAGATGAAGCTGAACAGCGCGGTGGCCATGGCCTCGTGCGTGTCCATGCCCGTGAAGGCGGCGATGGCCGGTATCAGCAGGATCCCGCCGATCCCCACCGTGCCGATGAGCACGCCCACGAAAAAGGCTATCGCCGCCAGAGAGAACATCCGATGCGTCCTTGTGCGCCGCCCGGGGCGCGGCCATGGTTCATCACGCGCCGGCCCAGGCCGGTCAGGCCTTCAGCCGGGCCAGCACTTCGCGAACGATGTCCGCGACCATGTCCCGGGTGTTGTCTGTCTCCACCGCCGGGGACGCTGGCTCGGCCTTCAGCCCCAGCAGCCTGGCCGCGTTGTCGTGCATGATCTTGCGGCGCACCTCGGGCTTGAAGTTCAGGCTCTCGTAGGTCTTGAGCGCATCCCGGAAGTCCACGAAGGGGTGGGCGCTGGCGTAGAGGATCTTGTCGCCGATCATGGTGTTGGCGGCCTGCACGTAGGCCTCGGACATGGGCGAGAACTCGTATTCCGAGAGCTCGATGTACACGTTGCGGTTGCGCTGGGCCACGATGATCGCCTCGTTGACCCAGGGGTAGCCGCCGTGGCTGATGATGATCTTCAGGTCCGGGAAGTCGCGGGCCACGAAGTCGATGTAGCGCGGGGCCACGTGGTCGATGATGGCCCCGGGCACCAGGGTGGCCGGGCCGGTGGTGAACACGATGGGCACCTCCAACTCGCAGCACTTGGCGTAGATGGGATAGTATTTGGCGTCGTTGGCGTAGATCTGGGCCAGGTAGGGGTCCACGGCGGCCCCGCGCATGCCCAGGTCGTTCACGGCGGCGCGCAGCTCGTACACGGCGGCCATGCCCTTGTGCGGGTCGAGCCCCACGAAGCCGAAGAACTTGTCCGGAAACTTCCTCACGAACTCGATCACGCTGTCGTTGTTGGACTTGGCCCCGTAGGTGGTCTCGCAGTCGCGCCCGGTGATCACGGCCCGCACCACGCCGTGGCGGCCCAGGTCGGCCACCACCTCCTCCACGGTCTGGGGCTTCATCTTCGAGAAGTCGATGGATTCGCACAACCCCTTGAACATCTTGCTGTTCTGGATGCCAGAGATGGTCTGCTGGGTGTTGGGCCTGAAGCGGAAGTCGATGACCTTCATTGTCTCAACCCCTTGTGGTTTTGCGGGTGTTGGGGCGCCCGGCGGGCGCGGTTTGTAGCGAGGCGATGGCCAGGGGCGTGAGCAGCAGCGGCTGGCTCGGCAGGGTGACGGGCAGGCCCAGTTCGGCCTCCAACACCTTGGCCGCGCCCGGCAGGCAGCAGGTGCCGCCCGAAAGGATGATGCGCTGCACCAGATGGCCCCGGATGTGCCCGGCCACGATATCCCCGATGCGTTGCAGCGTGGGGCGGACCAGGTTCAGCACGTCGTGGGCCTCGGGCTCGCGCTTGATCCGTTCCGCCTCCTCGAAGTCGACCCCGTAGTGTCCGGCCAGCACCAGGCTCAGGTGCCTGCCTCCGGTGGGTTCGTCCGCGCTTGCGACCACGCGCCCCTCGCGGACGACCGCCGTGCCGGTGGTGCCGCCGCCGATGTCCACCACGGCGGCGTTGTCCAGCCGCAGCAGCTCGGCCACGCAGGTGGGCTCGTCACGCACCGCCGTGACCTCCAGCCAGGCCGCCTCCAGGATGTTGGTGGACAGCCTGGGGTCGGTGCCGGGCGGGAAGGACGTGGAGGCGTGGCTGATCTCCATCCCGGTGCGCTTGCGGGCCTTGGTGACCATGTCGCGCACGATGTCCACCGCGCCCATGTAGTCCACCACCACGCCGTCGCGCACCACCTCGGCCCACTCCAGGAACGCGGCCACCGGCTCCCCGGAGGCGTCCAGGACCATGAGCACCACGTCGGCGGTGCCCAGGTCCACGCCCACGCTCAGGGG
>NZ_JAKZKW010000039.1 GCF_022808695.1 Fundidesulfovibrio soli | reverse complement strand
CCGCGGCCCTGGCCCTGCAGATCTCGCCCTCGGCCCCGACCATCGACTTCGTGGCCGTGCAGACCAAGCTGAAAAACCTGGTCAACTCCGGGCAGCTGGGTCCGTTCTCCAACGGCTACTGGGGCCACCCGGCCATGAAGCTCTCGCCGGAAGCCAACCTGGTGTTCGTGGCCCACTACCTCCAGGCCCTGGCCCAGCAGGCCAACACCGCCAAGATGATGGCCCTGTTCGGCGGCAAGAACCCGCACCCCCACGTCACCATCCCCGGCGGCGTGACCAGCGGCAACGAACTGGCCGTGGCGGCGAACATCACCAACTTCACCACCCAGCTGACCGCCACCAACAACTTCATCAAGAACTTCTACATTCCTGATGTCGTCTACCTGGCCAAGCAGTACCCCGAGTGGGCCAAGATCGGCGGCTTCCCCAACCTGCTGGCCTTCGGCGAGTTCCCCACGGACAAGTACGGCTCCGGCAACAACTTCATGCCCGGCGGCGTGATCATGAACAAGGCAGTCACCAGCGTGGCCGCCGTGAACATCGCCTCCATCACCGAGGACGTCTCCCGCGCCTGGTATGCCAAGTCCAGCCCGCTCAACCCGGCCTCCGGCGTGACCACCCCGAGCTACACCGGCTACAACCAGTCGGCCCAGTACTCCTGGCTCAAGGCCCCGCGCTACCAGGGCAAGCCCATGGAGGTCGGCCCGCTGGCCCGCGTGATGGTGGCCTACGGCAAGAACCACGCCCAGATCAAACCCGCTGTCGACTCCCTGCTCAAGACCCTGGGCCTGACCGTCAACGACATGTTCTCGGTCATCGGGCGCACCGCTGCCCGGGCCATCGAGACCCAGGTTCTCGGCAACGCCATGGTGGGCTGGCTCAACACCCTGAAGAGCAACATCAGCGCCAATAACCTCTCGACCTACGCCAGCAACACCGTGCCCGCCAACAGCACGGGCGTCGGCCTGGGCGAGGCTCCTCGCGGCGCGGTGGGCCACTGGCTCTCCACCGACGGCAACCGCAGGATCAAGAACTACCAGATGGTGGTGCCCTCCGCCTGGAACTTCGGCCCCCGCGACGCCCAGGGCGTGCCCAGCGCGGTGGAGGCGTCCATGGTGGGCCTGCCCATTGCGGACTCCGCCAGCCCGCTGGAGATCCTGCGCCTGGTGCACTCCTTCGACCCCTGCATCGCCTGCGGCGTGCACCTGATCGACGCCGAAGGAAAGGCCGAGACGCTGGTCACCGTCCGTTAAGGCGAAGCCGCCACAGTACTGCAACAGGGGCCCCCACCTGGGGGCCCCTTTTGTTTCTGGGCGAACCACGGGATCGCGTTCTCATAACAGTGGGCACCTGACCTCATTTCCGTTTGTAAGGTTTGTTCATCATCAGCCTGACAGAATCCGGGACTACCCAAATTGACATGCAACCGGGCCTCAGCCGGCGCCGGGGCAACCCGCGTCCGGGCAGGGCAGTCAGAAAAGTGAGGCGGGGCGCTGCCTCCCGGGCTTGGGCAAGGGGGGGGCGGCTCAAATCGGTTGGAAAGGAGACAGCCGTGCGTGAAAACTTTCAAGAAAAAAACGGAAGGTTCTCGCCGCAGGCAGAGATGAACCGGCTATTACAAGGAATTAATACTATTCGTTTTTTATTCCGTGCTGAGAAAAACCTCGCTAGAGAGCGATTGCAGGCCGTTTTTGCCTTGGCAATGGCCTCCGATTTGTGGCAGAATAGAAAATTTTCCGAAGGCTCAAATTTCTCCCGTGTGAGCTCTTCCCTCTCCACGAATCAAGAATTATTATTAACGCCGACGCTCACCAACAAAGTTTTAATTTGTGACACAGCGCGGTGATCGTCCTCCTCTCCGGGAAGTGCCGGAGCCTCTGGGGGACCCAAATCCGAACGGACTGAGCATTGGAATGGGTCGAACCCTGTTCACGAGATAACCGGTCCACCTACGAGGAGTCCTTATGAACGCACGCAAATCGACCTCCGCCAAAAACATTCCCTGCCCCCCGGGAGTATCCCGGCGCTCCTTCCTGAAGTTCTGCTCGGCCGTGGCCGTCACCATCGGGCTTGGCCCCACGGGCATGGCCGAAGTGGCCAGAGCGCTGACCGGACCCAAGCCCATCGTGGTCTGGTTGAACTTCAGCGAATGCACAGGCTGCACCGAGTCCCTGCTGCGCATGTCCACCCCCACGCCTGACAGCCTGATCCTGGACACCATCTCCCTGGAGTACCACGAGACCCTGATGGCCGCCGCCGGCCTGGCCGCCACCGGCCACCTGGCCGACGTGGTCAACGCCAACGCGGGCCAGTTCTTCGCCATCGTGGAAGGCTCCATCCCCACGGCCAACAACGGCGCCTACGGCACCATCGGCGGCGAGACCATGCTCTCCATCGCCCAGCGCGTGCTGCCCAAGGCCAAGGCCGTCATCGCCTACGGCACCTGCTCTTCCTACGGCGGCCTGGCCGCCGCCAAGCCCAACCCCACCGGGGCCAAGGGAGTGAGGGACCTGGGCATCCTGGGCAGCGTGCCCCTGGTGAACATCCCCGGTTGCTCCCCCAACCCCTACAACCTGGCGGGGGTGCTCACCAGCTACCTGCTCAAGGGAACCCTCCCTGCGCTGGATTCCAACGGCCGCCCGACCTTCGCCTTCGGCAAGACCGTGCACAGCCAGTGCCCCAGGCCCCACGGCTGCCTCGAGGACTACCGCTGCAGGGGCAAGGTTACCTATAACAACTGCCCCACCGCCAAGTTCAACGACGGCACTTCCTGGGACATCCAGGCCAACCACCACTGCATCGGCTGCTCCAACCCGAACTTTTGGGACGCCAACACCTCGTTCTACAGCAGCAGCTTCGGCACCCAGTTCGCTTCGAGCAACCACAGCAAGATCCAAGCCGTTGCCGCTGGCGGCGACTAATCAAAATTCCCCAAGGAGTCTAAGCATATGGCAACCACCACCGGAAGCGTTCTCGCCGGCGCGGCCCCGGCCGCCAACACCGCGGCCACGACTGCCGCAGCTATGCAGCCCGCTCTCAATTTGCTGTTGACGAACACCACCGGCACCGGCGGCAGCGCCGGCGCCAACATCACGCTGGACCCCATCAGCCGCATCGAGGGCCACTTGCGCATCGACGCCAAGGTCGGCACCAACGGGACCATCGAATCTGCCTGGTCCTCGGCCACCCTGTTCCGTGGCATCGAAATGATCCTGGCCGGCCGCGACCCCCGCGACGCGCCCCTGATCACCCAGCGCCTGTGCGGCGTGTGCACCTACATTCACCTGCAGGCCTCCACCACCGCCATCGAAAACGCCATGAAGCTGACCGTGCCCGCCAACGCGCAGATCGTTCGCAATCTGCTGCAGGGCACCCAGTTCCTGC
>NZ_JAKZKW010000037.1 GCF_022808695.1 Fundidesulfovibrio soli | reverse complement strand
CCAGACTCAAACCAGATTATGATTCACAACCTGCCTGCGCCGCGCAGGCAGGGCCACCAGGCTGACTCAAACCCAAATTCCAAATGGGGTTCCAAGGGGCGCAGCCCCTTGGCCGCCGGAGGCTCCTCCCCTACCCGGTCAGCCTGCTAGATGCCCTGCTCCCCGGGCTGGTCGCGGCGCAGCTTCTCGCCGTATTTCACCCTGGCCTCCCAGACCTTGTGGCCGATGCGCTTGCCCAGGTCCGCCTGGCGGGCCTTGACCAGCGCCTCGGCGGCGGCCCTGTCCCCCTGGGAGGTAAGCATGGCGGCGGACTCCAGGTCCCGCAGGTACTTGGCGCATTCGGCGATGACGCCGGTCAGGTCGAGATGGTCGAGCTCCGCGGGAACGCGCACGGATCGGACGCGGCGTTGCATGGGGCACCTCCTTGCGTTTGCGCCCGTATTACGTCGCGTGCCCCCAATCGTCAACGCATCCCCTCCCCCGCAAAGGCTCCGGCCCCTTGCGGATGCCGCCGCATCGGTGTTACCGGACCAATAAGGAGTGACAATGGCCCTGACCCGCAACGACAAACTGCTCATCCTGGCCGCCGTGGCCCTGGCCTCCGCCGTGGTGGGCGGCCTGGCCTGGTGGCGCACCTCCGGCCGTCAGGCCCCGGAACCCGCCCCGGTTCAGCAGTCGGCCCCGGTCACTCCGCCCTCCCCCGCCGCGCCCCCGGCGCCCCACGTGGAGCAGAAGATCACCATCGACATGGGGGCCAAGGCCCCCGCCGCCCAGCAGGCCGCTCCCGTGCCCATCCCCGGGCAGGAGCCGGACAAGTCCCTGCAGACCATCTTCTCCGAGACGCCGGCCCCGCCGCCTCCACCCGCGCCGCAGCCCATGCCGGACATCGCCCCGGCCCCGGCCCCGGAACCGGCTCCCGCGCCGCAGCCGCCCCAGAAGCCCAAGAACGAGACCAAGGCCCAGCGCAAGGCCCGGCTGGCCGCGGAGCGCAAAGCCCTCGAAGAGGCCAGGCGCGCCGACGAGCAGGCCCGCAAGGACCGCGACGACACCCTCAAGCGCGCCCAGGAAGAGCTGCGCAAGGCCGAGGCCGAACTCAAGCGCGTCCGGCAGCAGGCTCCCGCCGTGACGGCGCAGCCCGAACCCACCCCAGCGCCTGCTGAGCCCGCCGCGGCCAAACCCGAGGCCCCGGCGAAGCCGGAAGCACCGGCCAAGCCCCAGGCCCCGGCGAAGCCCGAACCGGCCGCGCCGGCGAAGACCGAGGCCAAGCCCGAGGCGAAGCCGGAGGTCATGATCGAAACGAAGCCAGAAGTGAAGGTGGAGACCAAGGCCCCGCCCACGGGCGAGCGCAAGGTCGTCGATCACCTGAGCATCAGCGAATCCAACGGAGACGTGACATTGACCCTGGCGGGAGCTTCGACCTCGGGCAAGCCCGAGGCCACGCTGCTGGACAGCCCGCCCCGCCTGGTCATCGACCTGCCCGGCGACTGGAGCGTCAAACACCCGGACAAACCCGCGAGCACCCTGGTCAAGGCAGTGCGCCTGGGCCGCCACCCGGACAAGCTGCGCCTGGTGCTGGACCTGGCCGCCCCGGCCAAGGGCCCCAAGCACCCGGCCGTGGAAAAGACCGCCGACGGGCTCGTGGTCAAACTGAGCAAATAAACCCAGACGGAGCATCGCCTTGAAAGCACCGGCCACCTTCCTCCGCGCATCCGCCCAGGCTCTGGGCCTGGCCCTGGCCCTCGCCGCCCTGACGCCGCTCGCCGCTTCCGCCCTGCAGGAGCGCAGCATCACCGACGAGCCCACCGTGAACAAGTCGCAGCCGCCCGCCCTGGCCGCCCCCTCGGGCACGGCCAAGGGCAGCGCCGGGGCTCCCGACGCCCCTGCGCCCGAACCCGCCGCCCCGGCCAAGAGCGCGCCCAAGCAGTATTCGCCCCCGGCGGACCAGTCCCAGGGCGGCACCTGGAGCCCCGGCGGCAAGGATACCGTCAAGGAGGACGGAACCTCCGGCCCCTCCACCACGCCTCCCCCGCCCGCCGCGTCCGGCGGCCCGACCAGCGGGGACATCTTCTCCATGCCCGAGGCCAAGCAGGTGCAGACCTACTCCAAGAAGGAAGTGGACGAGCAGGTCATGGGCTTCTTCGAGGGCGGCGCGCGCGGCCTGGCGGACATCACCTCCCGCCCCTTCGAGCGCTACGGCCAGCCCACCGGCTTCATCAAGGGCAACGAGGGCGCGGGCGCGCTGGTGGTTGGCCTGCGCTACGGCGAAGGCTGGCTGTACCTGAAGAACGGCAAGAAGGCCTACGTGTACTGGCAGAGCCCCTCCATCGGGCTGGACCTGGGCGCCAACGCCTCCAAGGTGTTCTGCCTGATCTACAACATGACCGACCCGGAGCAGATCTACCAGCGCTTCCCCAGCGTCGACGGCAGCGCCTACGTGGTGGGAGGGTTCGGCATGAACTACCAGCAGTCCGGCAACATCATTCTGGCCCCGATCCGGTTCGGCGTGGGGCTGCGCCTGGGCGCCAACGTGGGGTACATGCACTTCACCAAGGAGCGGACGATCAATCCGTTCTAGGGACGTGCACCGAACGCGCAGTTAAAAAAGCCCCCGGCCCATTGGGCCGAGGGCTTTTTCGTTTTTGCGATATGAGCTTGCCAGTATTTATTACCCATGGCACAGGAAAGAAGACCTCGCCGGGATGCCGAGGCAGATCCCCTTATGTCAGTGGTTGCAATTCCGGCGTCAATCCAGTCGGCCGCAGTGAGGTCGCCCAAGCGTGAGAGTGCTCCTGAAAATTCTCTGGCGTGCCCTTGTAACAACCATAGCAGCCATCACCATCCTGGTGGTCTTATATTTTTGCGTGGTCGTTTTCTTCAGCTGGAAGCAAGGATATTCCTGGCAGGAGATGGATTGGGATTCCAACGGCACCACGACGATCGGGGAATTCTTGTGGGCATGCGATGTTGGGAGACGAGAAGTCGATCAGGGTGGGTCGAGATGTGTCGAATACTTCGCCTACAAGGATGGGCGGACCATAAAAACAACGTGCCCTGGGAAACAATCACTCCGCGAAACTGACTAGCAACTGAGCCATTTGAGTGGATTATTGAGCACCAGCATGAAAAATTTGACCATAACAGCCATATTTGTGTTGCTGTTGATCTTGATATTCACGGCACCAAACATCTCCCCGCCCTTTGAGTCTAATCAAATCACGGTCAGGTCACCCCGTAAGTTGAAATTCGTTGCAAAAGCTTACATTATCCCTGACGGGAATTTTCGTGGAGTCTTATGGCCACATCCAGGCGAGCACCAATTCGAGATATGGGTCATCTCTAACCACGATGAGTATTTCTTCAAAGTCCCAGCTCCATCGGATTTTTTCAACACTAAAACACAGGCTACCGATCACGAATGGAACTTCGCGAAAATACGCCAAACTGGGATCAGCACAACATTTCGAGTTTGGCGTATTGACACAACCGTGTCATTTGAAATTGACCTCCCTGCGAGCATGTCCACGTACGGATTCAAATGCTTTATAAATGACAGGGGCCAGGAACTTATTATTTTCCTGGACCCTACCAACTCAGCGAAATCAAGGCTCGGGGGAAATTTCGCCTATGTTCTGATCAAGTAAAACTGGGGAAGCCAGTCTCGCTTGTCTCTTTCCTCCCCCTGCAATTTGTTCGCTATATCTACCCCGCCTTCACCTCCGCCATCGCTCCGATAGCCAGCCCCAGAAACTCGTCCAGGCCGATCCCGGCCTTGTCGCACTCCAGGATGTTCTCCCGCCGCACGGAGCGGGCGAAGGCCTTGTCCTTCATCTTCTTCTTCACGCTCTTGGGCTCCAGGCCCTCGTAGCCCGTGGGGCGCATGAGCGTGGCCGCGTGGATGATCCCGGTGACGGACTCGGCGCAGCGCAGGGCGAAGTCCAGCTCAGTCTCCGGGGCCTTTCCCGTCAACTCGCCGTTGTGGGCCGCGATGGCCGCAATCACATCCTGCGGCACCTTGCCCTCGAGCATCCCGCCGGCCTCCAGGCCGTGGCGCTCGGGGGCGTCCTTGGTCAGGGGGTAGTCCACGTCGTGCAGCAGCCCCGTCAGGCCCCAGAGGGCCTCGTCGCGCCCGAGCTTTCGGGCCATGGCCGCCATGACCGCCTCGGACTGCAGGGCGTGCAGCAGCATGTGGCTTTCGGGATTGTGGGACTCGATCAGGGCCAGGGCTTCATCGCGGGCGATCATGCGTGTTCTCCTCGGTCACATTGTCTGCTAAACGGGCTTTCATGGAAGACGGCAAACGGCTCTGCATCCTGCACGGCAACTGCCAGGGCGAGATTCTGGCGGCGTTGCTTTCGGCCTCGCCGGAGTTCTCGGCCGCGTACCGGGTGGAGTTTTACGTCAACTTCACCCGGCAGGCCATACCCGAGGCGAGCCTCTCGCGCTGCGCCCTGCTCCTGCACCAGCACCTGGGCGAACAGTGGGGCGACCTGGCTTCCGGCTTCCTGAAGTCCCGGCTGCCCGCCGGGGCGCGCGCCTTGTGCTACCCGAACATGTTCTTCAAGGGGTACTGGCCGTTCTGGTCCGGCAAGGCGGGCATCGACTTCCGGGACTCCATGCTCGACTCGCTGCTCGACCGGGGCCTGCCCCCGTCGGATGTCATGCGCATGGCGCTCTCGCGCAATCTGCCCGCCATGTTCGGCCTGCAGGACATGCTGGCGGAGACCTTCGCCCGGGAGGAGGCCAAGCAGGCCCTGTGCGACGTGCCCTACCTGGACGTGCTGCGGCGCGGCTACAGGGCCGAGCGGCTCTTCAACACCATCAACCACCCGCGCACCCGGCTGATGCTGCACGCGGCCGACGCCGGGCTGGAGCTGCTGGGCATGCCGCCCCTGCCGGAGGAATTCCGGTCCCGCTGCCCGGAGCTGTTCGCCGAGTTCGAGCTGCCCATCAACCCGCGCGTGGCCGAATGCTACGGCCTGGCCTTCGCGGGGGAGGACACGCCCTATAACGTGTTCGGCACGCCCATGCGCTACATGGAGTACGCCGCGCTCTACGTCGATTGCAGGCTGGCCGGGCGCGGGGATTTCATCGCCTACCTGCAAGGGAATTGACCCGAAACCACAGGAGCACGCCATGAACGCCTCCCAGAACGTTTTCCCGGACATCATCTCCTCCCGCCTGGAGGACCTGACCAAGGCCCCGCTCCCCGGCGAGGAGGCCCCCACCTACTTCGAGAGCCTGCGCAGGGCCGAGGAGCGGCTGCTGGAGCTGGTGCAGGAGCACGCCAAGGAACAGGCCACCGAAGTGTTGGCCGAGATGGAAGGGCTCACGGAGCGGATACGGCACACCTACGTGCGCTTCGCCTACATCCAGGGGCTGCAGGACGGCAACAAGCTGCGCGAAGTGCTGGCCGGGCCCGTGCGCTGACAGAGCGGAGCAGGGCGGGGAGAAGCGGAGGGACGGGCCTCCCGCGGCCAAGGGGCTTCGCCCCTTGGAACCCCATTTTGAATTGTGGTTTGAGTCAGCCGTGTGGCCCTGCCCGCGCGGCGCAAGCCGACATATCGGAAGAATATCGTCATGCGCCGC
>NZ_JAKZKW010000036.1 GCF_022808695.1 Fundidesulfovibrio soli | reverse complement strand
GGCCGAACTGTCCGCTGTATTTGAAGAACATCAGCCAGTTCGGCCCCGGAGAGGCCTCGGCCGGACCCGCTACGACTCACCGCGTCTGAAACGTGGCAAGCAGACAAGGCACCGTGATTCTCCCCAACCTGACGCGGTCTATCCCGGCCAAACCACACGACGTCAACATGAGGTTCGTTCCGCAAGTACAGCCGCGCATGAAAAAGCCCCTGCGCGGTTCGTGCGCAGGGGCTCGTTGTCAAGTGTGCGGCCAGATGGTCAGCAGGTGCAGGCCGGGGCCTCGCCTTCCGCGTGCTTGAAGGGCGATATCTCACGCAGGCGGGTGATGATGGGGGGCAGCTCCTTGACCACCAGGTCCACATCGGCCTCGGTGTTGAAGCGCGAGAGGCTGAAGCGGATGGAGCCGTGGGCGTAGGTGAAGGGCACGCCCATGGCCCGCAGCACGTGCGAGGGCTCCAGCGACCCGGAGGTGCAGGCCGAGCCCGAGCTGGCGCACACGCCGAAGGCGTCGAGCATCAGCAGGATGGACTCGCCCTCAACGTACTGGAAGGCCAGGCTGGTGGTGTTGGGCAGGCGCGCGTCCACCGTGCCGTTGATGCGGGTATCCGGGATGGCGGCCAGCAGGGCCTTCTCCAGCTTGTCGCGCAGGGCCTTCACCGCGCTGTTCTCGTGCGCGATGTTCTTCATGGCGATTTCGCAGGCCTTGCCCAGGCCGATGATGCCGGTGGTGTTCTCGGTGCCCGCGCGGCGGCCGCGCTCCTGGTGGCCGCCCAGCATGAAGGGCCTGAACTGCACGCCCTTGCGCACGAAGAGCGCGCCCACGCCCTTGGGGGCGTGCACCTTGTGGCCGGACACGGCCAGGAAGTCCACGGGCAGGGTCTTGAGGTCGAAGGGCACCTTGCCCAGCACCTGCACGGCGTCGGTGTGCACGAGCACGCCGCGCTCCTTGGCGATCTCGGCGATCTCCTGGATGGGGAAGATCACGCCGGTCTCGTTGTTGGCGTACATCACGGAGATGAGCGCGGTGTCCGGGCGGATGGACTCGCGCAGCTCGTCCAGGTCGAGCCTGCCCTCGGCGTCCACGCCCAGGTAGGTGGCGTCGTAGCCCCGGCGCTCCAGGTGCTTGGCCACGTTGAGCACGGCGGGGTGCTCCACGCGCGTGGTGATGATGTGGCGTTTGTCCGGCTGGGAGGCCAGGGCCGAACGGATGGCCGTGTTGTCGCCCTCGGTGCCGCAGGCGTTGAACATCACCTCGTCGGGGTGGCAGTTGAAGGCCTCGGCCACGCGCTCGCGCGCCTGGCTGATCGTGCGGCCCACCTGCCCGCCGAAGGTGTGCATGCTGGAGGGGTTGCCGTAGAGGTCGGAGAAATACGGCAGCATCTCCTCCAGCACGGCGGGGTCAACACGGGTGGTGGCGTTGTTGTCCATGTATACGGGGGAAGCGGGGGCCATCAGCGCACCTCCTCGACCACGATGTCGGGTTCAACGGTCTCGCGCAGGCGCTTCTCCACGAACTGCTTGAGCGTGAGCTGGCTGGACTTGCAGGAGGAGCAGGCCCCGCGCAGCTGCACCAGCACGCGCTTGCCGTCCACGTCCACCAGTTCGATGTTGCCGCCGTCCTGCTGGAGGCTGGGGCTGATCTCCTCTTCGATGACCTTGTTGACCAGCTTCATGCGCTGCAGGTTGGTCAGCCCGGCGGGCTTGACCGTAAGCGGCGTGAGCACCTTCTTCTGGCCCTTGGCCTCAGCCAGCAGGTCGGCCAGCTTGTCCAGGCACTTGCCGCAGCCGCCGCCGGCCTTGGTGAAGTCGGTGATCTCCTCCACGGTGTTCAGGTTGTTCTCCTTGATGGCCCTGCGGACCTGCTCGTCGGTCACGCCGAAGCACTCGCAGACGATCTCGCCCTCGGCGTGGGGCACGGCTTCCTCGCCGCGCAGGTTCTTCACCGCCGCCTCCAGGGCCTCGCGGCCCATGACGGAGCAGTGCATCTTCTCCTTGGGCAGGCCGCCCAGGAACTCGGCGATGTCCTTGTTGGAGACGTCCAGGGCCTCGTCCACGGTCTTGCCCTTGATCATCTCGGTGAGCGCCGAGGAGGAGGCGATGGCGCTGGCGCAGCCGAAGGTCTGGAACTTGGCGTCCACGATGCGGTCGTTCTCGTCAACCTTGAGGAAGAGCTTGAGGGCGTCGCCGCAGGCGATGGAGCCGACCTCCCCCACGCAGGAGGCGTCCTTGATCTCGCCTACGTTGCGGGGGTTGATGAAGTGCTCGCGCACTTTGTCAGTATATTCCCACATAAGAATTCTCCTGTGTTGGATGCGGACATCTCGTAGCTTTGGAGGATAAGACATCCGCCCCGTTTACGGAAGCGGTTCGGGCTTGATTTGTGCGCCCAATCCGCAAATCCGCCTCAAATCGAGGCCTGCACCACGATGCCGATGCCCCCGCGCGGGCGGAAGTTGCCCGTCACGGTCATTTTCCGGGGTTTGCAGGCCCCTGCCAGGTCGTCCAGGATGCGATTCGTGAGCGTCTCCATGAAACTGGGCTCGCTGCGGTAGCTGAACAGGTACAGCTTGAGCGACTTGGACTCGATGCACAGCTCCCCGGGAACGTAGCTCACGGTGATGGTGCCGAAGTCGGGCTGGCCGGTCATGGGGCAGAGGCTGGTGAACTCCTCTGACTCGAAGGTCACTGTGTAGTCGCGCTCCGGGAAGCGGTTGGGGAAGGTCTCGATGAGCTCCGGGGAAACGCGTTCGGGGTAGGTGGTCCCTGCCTGGCCCAGGTGGGTCAGTTTGGAGACGTCGTCTTTTATGTTCATACTGCTCCCTGCGGCTTTTGACGCCGCGCGGTTCTTGGATTAGGATTTCGGCTATCGCAAAGAGGTGCGGGGCGCCGATGACGCTGTTGGTAACGGAAATCTTTCACTCCATCCAGGGGGAGTCCACCCATGCGGGCCGACCGTGCACCTTCGTGCGCCTGTCGGGCTGCAACCTGCGCTGCGCCTGGTGCGACACGCCCTACTCCTGGGAGGGCGGGAAGCCCATGAGCGTGAAGGCCGTGCTGGAGGCCATCGGGGAGTACGGCTGCAACCTGGTGGAGCTCACCGGGGGCGAGCCCCTGCTCCAGCCCGAGGCCATGCCGCTGGCCCACGCCCTGGCCCTGGAGGGCTACGAGATCCTGGTGGAGACCAACGGCACCCTGCCGCCCGACATGCTGCCCCCGGTGGCCACGGCCATCGTGGACGTGAAGTGCCCCTCCAGCGGGATGCACGAGCGCATGCACCCGGCCCTGCTGGAGTGCCTGCGCCCCCAGGACGAACTCAAATTCGTGCTTGCGGGCCGGGAGGACTACGACTATGCCGCCCGGACCGTGCGCGCGCTGCCGCGCTCCGGGCGGGCCATCCACTTCTCGCCGATAACGGCCAGCCTGGCCCCGGCGGAGCTGGCGGCATGGATTCTGGCGGACAGGCTCCCCGTACGCCTGAGCCTGCAGCTGCACAAGATCATCTGGGACCCCTCCACCCGAGGGGTCTAATCATCGGAGACTCATCGTGAAGAACGCCGTGGTTCTTTTTTCCGGAGGGCTCGACTCCTCCACGTGCCTAGCCATCGCCAAATCCCAGGGCTACAACGCCTACGCCCTGAGCTTCCGTTACGGCCAGCGCCACACCGTGGAGCTGGACGCCGCCCGCCGGGTGGCCAATCACCTGGGCGCGGCAGGCCACCTGGTGCTGGACCTGCCCTTGGGCACCATCGGCGGCTCGGCCCTCACCGCCGACATCGACGTGCCCAAGGACCGCGACACCGCCGAGATGGAGCAGGACATCCCCGTGACCTACGTGCCCGCGCGCAACACGGTGTTCCTCTCCATGGCCCTGGCCTGGGCCGAGGTGCTCCCCGCGGCGGACATCTTCATCGGCGTCAACGCCCTGGACTACTCCGGCTACCCCGACTGCCGCCCCGAATTCGTGGAGGCCTTCGAGAAGATGGCCAACCTGGCCATCAAGGAGGCCGTGGAGGGCAGGCTGATGATGAAGGTGCACGCGCCCCTGATGCGCCTGAACAAGGCCCAGATCATCGAACTGGGCATGGGCCTGGGGGTGGATTACGGGCTGACGCACAGTTGCTACGACCCGAGCGGGGACGGGCTTGCCTGCGGCAGGTGCGATTCGTGCTTGTTGAGGCGAAAGGGGTTCGAGGAGGCGGGGGTGAGTGATCCGACGAGGTATGTGCCACAATAACTACCGAGTTTTGATCATAAATATCATATCACATAAGCCACTGCCACGATTGTTGACAATCGCACATAAATTTGGAAATTATAGGTTGCCCTTCATGCAGTTGAAGGGGCGAGTGAACGAGTTGTCAACACCCTGATCACATCCGTGACCAGGTGGGCGACTACCGGCGCAGCGTCTATAACTAGGCCTGCCATCGCGTCCTCCTTACAGGTAGCACAGATTAAACTAACGCGGTTTCGAGGATTTTGCTATGCAGGGCGGAGATGAACTCTTGGTTCAGGATTACCGCAGTCCCCTCCGCCCTGTTTTGCTATCATGACCCCCCCTATTTGGTTCAAGCCACGAAGCTTCCGGCATTTTGACGCACCCCTCTGTCAAACCTCGAGACTGATAAAATCTATTCAAAATCCAGACTTCGTTTCAAGCTGGAACTTCTTGCCTTTTCTTTCTTTTTCAATTGACACAATCAAATTTTCAAAATGTGACCAATGTATCAAAACTAAATCGCGTGTCGTCATGTACCCTTCACACGGAGATTCTGCTGTATACTCATACTATGCACACCAACTAAATCGTTACTATGAAATAATATTAGAAAAAGATCGGCTCAACCCGCACATCTTAGCCTTCAGAAAAACTGGCAAAAACAATATTGACTATGCACACATGGCATTTATTGATATCTCAAACAGACATAACTGCACTGCTCTTGCCTTTGACATTTCAAAATTTTTCGACAACATAAACCATGAAGTCTTAAAGAATAAGTGGAAAGAAATTATAAACACCAACCGCCTACCGATCGATCACTATAAAGTCTTCAGATCACTAACCAAATTCGCGCATGTCGAACTCAATCGAGCATTGGAAGAACTCCAAGCTGCTCCAAAATGTAAGTGCAAAAAAAGACTTTGCTCGTCACAAGACTTTCGCAATCTTATCCGCAGCAAAGGACTGATCGAGACTAACACCAAAACGCATGGCATACCTCAAGGTTCACCACTGAGTGGCTTATTATCTAACATCAGCCTGCTTGATTTTGACAGGTCAATTTCAGATGCAGTTCACTTAAAGAACGCATCTTATTACCGATACTGTGACGACATTCTCGTAATATGCGCCAACGAAGACGCCTGCTTTTTCAAGCATCTAGTCGAAACACAACTCAAAAACGTTCAACTTTCCACTAACAACAAAACAAACGTACACAAGTTTTCAAAGCATCATGATATTCAATGCACTAATATACCACTCCAATACCTTGGATTTATGTTCGACGGAAAAGCAATTTACATCAGATCGTCTTCAATCCAGCGATTTAGAACACGCTCAAAAAAACGAATCTACGCTGCTATCATAAGCAGAAATACGCACAACAATATCCGAAGCAACAGAGGCGAACCACATCGCGAGCTTTATACAAGAAAGCTTTATGCCAGGAATACTCACCATGGCTCAAGGAATTTTATCACATACGGACTTCGCGCATTAAAAACCACAGGCTCAAAAACAATAAAGAACCAACTTAAGAAGCTGGGACGCTTTTTTGAAAAAAGACTAGCTGACGCAAAAGAAAAATACTCCAGTTAATTGTATTAAATTTGTTTCTCTTCAATCACAGCCTCCCTCACCGTCACCCTCCCTCGCCAGCGCCAACTGCCTGCGAAATTCCTCCGCAATAGTCGGATCACTCGTATCCGGAACCCAGATTTCCACCAGCCTCATGCCAGGCCGCTCCGCCTGTTCCTCGTCTTCTCTCGCCATATCGTCCTCCCGCAAACTTGTTCCCACAATACATGACAATCGGCATCGCCGTCACCTCCCCTACCCCAAACAAAACAGCCCGGCAGGATCGCCATCCTGCCGGGCTGTGGTCGTTTTCACCATTCCCCTCACCCACACAAATAGTGCGCATTGAACCCATCCCCCGGGATGTCGCACACCTCCACCCTGCCGAACCCGGCCTCGCGGAGCAACTCCAGCGCCTTCCCCCTGCCCCACATCATGCCCAGGCCCGGGCCGCCGTCCACCAGCCCCACCGGCATGCAGTGCAGCAGGCTCACGGTGTATAAAAACGCTCCCATGGGCCTGTCCAAATTCCCGGCGATGTCCGTCTCAGCCTTGATGTCCACCATGGAGAAGTATCCGCCCTCGGCCAGCACGGCGCGCACGCCCTTGAGCGCCTCCAGGGGGCGGGTCTGGTCGTGGATGGCGTCGAAGGCGGTGACGTAGCCGAACCTCCCGGCCAGGGCGGCGTCCTCCCCCAGCGCCGCCGCGTCGCGCAGCTCGAAGCGGACGTTCTCCAGCCCCAACCTTGCTGCCTCGCCCCTGGCCTTGGCCAGCGCATCCTCCGAGATATCCACGCCCAGGAACCTGCTCCCCGGGAAAGCCCGGGCCATGAGCAGCGCCACCAGCCCCTCGGAGCAGCCAACGTCCAGCACGTCGACGCCCTCGCGCAGGCGGCGCAGCACCTCCCCGCCCGCCACGGACGGCAGGAACGCGTCCACCAGCACCTCCCGGTGCTTGGCCTCGGCCACCTGGCCCATCCATTCGTGGAAGCGCGGATAGCGCTCGTAGGGCACGCCCCGCCCGGTGCCGAACCCGGCCAGAACGTCCTCCAGGGCGCACTGGGTCAGAAGCGGGATTTCCTGTGTGTAGACGCCCAGGTTGTCCTGCCCGGCGCGGCGCGTCAGCAGGTCGGCGTGTGCGGGTGGCAGCAGGAAAAGCTCCTCCCCGGATTCGGACACGGAATGCTCCACCACCCCGCCGCAGGCCACGGCGCCGAGCCATTCGCGCACGTAGCGCTCGCTCAGCCCGGCCTCCCGGGCGATGGCGGCGCAAGAAGCCGGAAAGCCCAGGCGGTCCATGGCCTCGAAGAGCCCGGCGCGGTAGCCCAGGCAGAGGGCGGCGTTGAGGGCGGAAGCGTCGAGGATTTCGGCCATGCGCACGGCGAAGGCGGCGCGTTGTGCTTCCCGGCTGTGGTCCATGGCTGCTCCCTGCGAGGCGGTTGTCGAGGGGGGATTATTTGACGATGAAGCCCAGGGCGCGCAGATCCTTGCCCCAGACGCTCCAGCGGCCGGTCTTCATGGCCAGGCTGCGCGTGTGGACGTTGTATTCGCCCGTCACGTTGGTCTCGATGTGGCACTGGCGGTCGTAGTTGGTGTGGGAGAGGGTCAGCTCCCAGTGGTCGCCGCCCTTGTGCTTGACGCTCTCCACGTAGAACACGTGGCCCGTGGTCATACGGTGGCGGGAGTTGTCGCCCAGGATGAGCACAGTGCCCCCGGCCGGGGTCTGGGTGACATGGCCCAGACGCTCCTCGCCGTGGTACCAGCCGATGGGCGAAAGCTCGTTATTGCCCCGGCAGCACATGTTGCCCGTGCGGCAGCGGGCGTAGGGCAGGCTCTGGGGCTCGCAGCGGCCGTGCTTGCCGCCGGGGCGCAGCTTGTAGCAGTGCGCGCTGGTGGAGTTTACGTCGATGGGCTGGCAGTTCTCCTGCTTCTTGCTTTGCTTCTTGGCGCTCTTCGAGGTGGCCGCCTGGCCCGGAACGGCGACCAGAAGAAACATCAGCGCGATCAGGGCCTTGGTCATGCTCCCTCCTCCATCCAGTTCTCCCGCACCACTACCGGCCCGGCGGGCATGGGCGCGAAGCTGAAGCCGTCCGCCAGCTCCAGGGCCTCCACGGGCCTGGGCTCCGGCAGCAGCCCGGCCTTCCAGGCCAGATAGCCCACAATGCGCCCGGGCGTCACCCCCGCGTTGCGCAGCGCGCCCAGGTCCACGTCCTGGCGGCGCTTGGAGAGCCGCCTGCCGTCCGGGTCCACCAGCAGGGGCACGTGGGCGTAGGACGGCTCCACGCGCCCGAACAGGCGGATGAGATGGATCTGGCGGGCTGTGGAATCCAGCAGGTCCGCCCCGCGCACCACCTCGGTGACGCCTTGCGCCGCGTCGTCCACGGAGACGGCCAACTGGTAGGCGTGCACCCCGTCGCTGCGGCGCAGCAGGAAGTCGCCGCACTGGCGGGAAAGCTCCTGGGTCTGAGGGCCGAGCACGCCGTCGGTGAAGGTCACGGCGCCCTGCTCCACGCGCATCCGGGTGGAGGGGCGGCGGCCCAGGGCCTCCTTGGCGGCGCGCATGGTCCCGGTGAGGCCGAGGCAGGTCCCGGCGTAGACGGGCTCCAGCTCGCCCACGTGGGGGGCCGAGGCCGGGTCGGCCAGCTGGTCGCCGCGGACGCCGCGAAGCTCGGCCCGGGTGCAGTAGCAGGGATAGAGCAGGCCGCGCGCCTCAAGGCCGCGCAGGGCCTCGTCGTAGAGGCCGCGCCGTTCGTTCTGGGCGTAGGGGCCGCAGGGGCCGCCCTTGTCCGGGCCTTCGTCCCAGTCCAGGCCGAGCCAGGCCAGGTCGCTCAGGATGGCCTCGGCGAACTGGGGCTTGGAGCGCGCCGGGTCCAGGTCCTCCATGCGCAGGACCATGGCCCCACCTTTCGAGCGCGCCGAGAGCCAGGCCAGCAGGGCCGTCCAGGCGTTGCCCAGGTGCATGCGGCCCGAAGGGCTGGGGGCGAAGCGGCCCCGCACGCTCACCGCGCGGCCCTGGCCTTGGCGATGAGTTCCGGGCGGTACTCGAAGTGCATGATGTCGAACTCGGCCCACTTGCCGCCCCAGACGAAGCCGTGGCGCTCGAAGACCTCCGCCACTTCGGGCGGGAAGGCCTTGCGCAGGCCCAGGGGGTCGTTGCCCTTGTACCACTGCCAGTAGGTGTTGACCTTGGCGTTCAAGTCGATGGCGGCACCGAAGGAGTGCATGGAGAGGCGCTGCGTGCCCGCGATCTGCCGCCAGGCGAAGGTGCCGGAGACGGGCAGCACCGCGCGGCGCAGCTCCGGCTTGGCGGCCAGCAGGCGCTCAAGGTCTGCGTTCACGGCCCCCAGGGCCTTGGCCGCGCCGTTGCGGGAGCTGAACTGCACCGTGGTGCCCAGGAAGCGCACGGGCACGAGTGCGGCCTTCACCTCGTCGGGGTTGTGGCCGTAGGCGGCCTTGAAGAAGGCCGTGACGCGCACGCGGCCCGGGTGCACGCCCGGGCCGGGCTCGGCCGTCACCGGGGACAGGGGGTAGGGCTGGGCCAGCATGTCCTGCAGGTCGGCGTCGTCCAGGGCCTGATCGGGTGTTTTGGCCTTGCCGTCGTCGTAGATGAGGCGCGTGCCGTCGCGCAGGGTCAGGCCGTCGGCGGAGACGGAGGCCACCACGTCGGGATAGGCGCGCTTGAGGATGTCCAGGTCGGCCTGGACCTGGTTCTGGGGGGCGGTGCGCGCGGCGGAAGCCGCGGACGGAGAGGACTGATTCGGGGTCGCGGACGGCGCGGCGCAGGCGGCCGGGAGCGCGCAGAAGCAGGCCAGCAGCGCGGCGCAGAGGAGGCGGCGTACGGTCATCGGGAAACCTCGGGTTCTCGTATCAGTCGGGCCTGCGGCGTCGCGTGGCCCGGAAGCACGCTCCTCTTATGCGATTATGGGGAAGACTTGAAGTGGGGTTGTAGTCTCCGTGGGGAGCCGGGCCGGGCGGCGGAACCCGATATATTTGAAGAATATCGTGCTCCGCCGCCCGGCC
>NZ_JAKZKW010000035.1 GCF_022808695.1 Fundidesulfovibrio soli | reverse complement strand
AACGAAGTTCCTTTGGCGGGAGAGTCCAGAGAGGGCGGAGCCCTCTCTGGCCGCCGGAGGCGCCCCTGCCTCCCGGCGGCTACATGGCCGCGGCCTTGGCTTTCGTAAGAATCTTCAGCGCCTCGGCTGAATCCGGCGTGGCCGCGAGCACCTTCTTGGCGTACTCCCCGGCCTCGGCCAGCTTTCCGGCCTTGAGCAGTAGCTGCGCCGTGCAGCAATGCAACAGCGGATTTTCTCCGGCCTTTTTCCGGGCGTCGCCCAGCACTTTGAGCCCCGCCTCGATATCCTTGAGCTTCCCGGCGGCCACAACCAGCAGATCGTAGGCCCGGGGGTTGTCCGGGCTGGTTTCGATGGCCCCCCGCAGATACTCCAGCGCGGCCTTGTATTGGCCCTTCTCCATCAGCCGGGTGCCCAGCATGGGGAACAGGCCGTCCTCGTCAACGCGAAGCGACACTGCCTCGCGGAAATTGCGCTGCGCCTCCAGCAGGTTGCCTTCTTCGAGGAATTTCTGGCCCTTGAGGATGCACTGGTCGATCTTGAGCTTGCGTTCGCGCATCTGTTCCAGTGATTCCCGGTCCTGCTCTTCCTTCACTCTCTTGTACACGGCGGCGATGTACTGGAAGAGCTTGGGCTCCTGCCCTTTGAGGTAGGGCAGCCCTTTGGGCAGCACCTTTGCCACGCTGGGGGTTTTGCTTATGTTGGAAAACGCCTCCCTGAACTGGCCTTCGATCTCGGTGCGGTCAGGCCCGCCGAGCTTGACCGCGCAGAAGGACTTCAACGCGGAAGCAAGGCAGCCAAGGGCGCGCAGGTCTTCGTTCTTGAGGTAGGCCGCCTTGCAGCGCGCCAACTCTTCTTTGATGCTACGGGGGGTTATGTTCATCGTGCTCCTGCCTAGTGTGCTCCGCCCCAGTCGCGTCCGACGCCCATATCCACGGCGAGGGGCACGTCCAGGGTGACGATGCCGGTCATCAATTCGGCCAGGCGTTCGCCAGCCGCCTGTCCGTACTCCGAGGGCGCCTCGATGACCAGTTCGTCGTGCACCTGGAGGATAAGCTCTGCGCCAAGCCCGGCCAGCCGCTGGTCGGACGCGGCCTTGAGCATGGCGATCTTGATGATGTCAGCCGCGCTGCCCTGGATAACGGTGTTCACGGCCTGTCGCCTAGCTTGAGCCTCCAACTGGGTGTTGCGGGAATGGATATCCGGCAACATGCGCCGCCGCCCTGCCATGGTGGTCACGTAACCCTGGGCCTTGGCCTGGTCCACCAGGGTCTGGTAGTATTCCTTGAGTTTTCCCATGTGCTCGAAATATTTTGCGATGAAGTCCTTGGCTTCGGCCAGTGTCAGGCCCAGCTCACGTCCGAGCTTTTGCGGACCCATGCCGTAGAGCAGCCCGAAGTTGATGGTCTTGGCCTGGCGGCGCTGCTCAGGGGTGACGGCCGAGGCGGGCCGGTCGAAGAGCAGGGCGGCCGTACGGGAGTGGATGTCCTGGCTATCGCGGAAGGCTTCCAGCAGGGTGGGATCGCCGGAGAAGTGCGCCAGCACGCGCAGTTCGATCTGGGAATAGTCCGCCGAGGCCAGAACCTTGCCAGGGCCGGCGATGAATAGCGAGCGCATCCTGCGGCCGAGGTCCCCGCGCACGGGGATGTTCTGCAGGTTGGGCGCGCTGGAGGAGAGGCGTCCCGTGGCCGTGGTCAGCTGGTTGAAGCTGGTGTGGATGCGGCCGTCCGCGTCAGCCAGGGCGGGCAAGGGCTCCAGGTAGGTGGAGCGCAGTTTCTCGAGCTTGCGGTATTCGAGCACCGTGTCCACCAGCGGGTGTTGCCCGGCCAGGCGCTCCAGTACCTCGGCGGAGGTGGAGGCGGCGCCCCCGGGCGTCTTGCCGGGGGCCTTGAGCCCAAGCTGGTTGTAGAGAACATCCGCAAGCTGCTGGCTGGAGCGAACGTTGAAGCGTACCCCGGCCTGTCGGTGCATCTGCTCCACCAGGGCTTCGAGGCGCGTGTTGACCTCCCCGGCGAAGGCCGTGAAGGCCGGGATGTCGATGCCGATGCCTCGGCGCTCCATGTCGACCAGGACGGGAATCAGCGGCATCTCCAGAGTGCGCATCAGCTCCGTAAGCCCGGCCTGCTCCAGCCTGGAATGCATCCTCTTGGCCAAAGCAAGGGCGGCCAGCCCCTGTGCGCCGCCGGGGGCTTCCTCGGGGCTGAAGGAGGGGTCGGTCCAGAGCGAATCCAGGATGCGATCCCAGGTGTAGACGCGATCCTCGGGGCTGAGCAGGTAGGCCGCCAGCCCCAGGTCGAACCAGGCCGCGACGGGCAGCGCCCTCCAGGCGTCGTGGGCGGAGAGCAGCTCTTTTACCGAAGGCGTGGCCACGGATTCGGCGGCGGCCAGCAGGGGGGCGAGCTCGTCAGGCCCGGCGTCGACGCGGAACTGCTGCGCATCCACGGCAAGGATGCACGCGTCATCATTATAGAGAAGGGCCACATGGCGACCTGACAGGGAAGGCAACGCCTCGGGCCGGACAAGGGGCGATAGCTCGGCTGGAGCGGCTTCGGGCGCGGGCCGGGAGGGCGCGCCGAAGAGCGAGAGCTGGCCGCCACCGGAGGAGGCGGGAGGTGCGGTCGGGGCCGTCGATACGGCGGCGGGCTGAGCGGGCGCGAGGCCGTTGCCGATTTCGCGCACGAGGGAGCGCAGCTCGTAGCTCTGAAGGAAATCCGCGATGTCCTTGCGCGGAGCGGGGGTGACGCGCAGGTCGTCGAGGGTGATGTCCACGGCGGCGTCGGTCTTGAGGCGGGTCAGCTCTCTATAGATGAAGGCGTCCTCGATGTGCGGGGCGATCTTCTTGTGCCAGGCGGGCTTGAGCTGGTCGAGCCCGTCGCGGAGCTGCTCCAGGCTGGGGTAGAGCGCCATGACCTCGGCCGCGGTTTTTGGGCCGACCCCGGGGACGCCGGGGATGTTGTCCGACGAGTCGCCGGTGAGGGCCTGGAAGTCGGGCCAATAGGCCGGGCCGGGGGGGAATTCGCGTTGGAAGTCTTCCAGGGAGGTGAGCTTCTCCTGCTTGATGGAGGGGTCCCAGAGCAGCACCTGGCGGTCCAGGCACTGGCGCAGGTCCTTGTCGGAGCCGACGATGACCACGGGGCCGCGGTGCTTGTAGCGCTGCACGAGGCTGGCGATGGTGTCGTCGGCCTCCACGTTCTCCTCGGAGATGACGGGGAAGCCGAGCAGGCGCATGCCCTCGGCGATGGGGGCCAGCTGGGCGGCCAGGGGCTCGGGCATCTTCTCGCGCTGGGCCTTGTAGGCCGGAAACAGGTCGTGCCGAAAGCCGGGGCCGCGGCCGTCCACGATGAAAGCGGCCAGGGAGGGGCGCTCCTCGCGGATGAGCCTGAGGCCGAGGCGCAGCACGCTGAAAAGGGCGTTGGTGGGGAATCCGTCGGAGCGGGTCATCTCGGAGAAGGCGTAAAACCCTCTATAGATGTAGGACGAGCCATCGATCAGGTAGAGCGGCTCCGAGCCGGGGGGGAGGGTGTCCCTCAGGGGCATGGGATTTCCTTTTTCTCGGCCTTTTAGCCCTTCGGTCCGCTCCAGGCAACCTCGACACATAAACAAAATTTAGGTTGCAGGTGGAATCCATGTCTGCTAGGCCTGCGAGAATCGTAAGCCCGAGTCATTTCGGGACTAAACCCAAAGCAGTGAAAACCGAATAGGCGCGTTGTTGGAGGGATCTATGCAAAAATGTATCAACATTGTACTGTTGGCGTGTCTCGCCCTTGGGGCGTATCATTGGCGTCAAGAAACAATCCGCATGGAGTCAGTACTTGCCCAGCTTGAGAAAGAAAAAGCGGAGATGCGTCTTGGCATGGACAAGGTGCGGGACGAGTCAAACCTGCTCCGCATGGTTGTTTTGGCCAATATGTCCAAGATAGCCGACCCCATCCCGAACAAGCTGCTGACCGTTACAGCGTATACAGCCGTGGAACTCACGCAGTCGGAAGATCAGCAGCTGCTGACGGCCTCGTTGAGCAAGCCGAAGGAGGGCGCGGTAGCCGTGTCTCGCGATTTGTTCAAGCAAGGGTGGGTGTTCGGCAAGAAAGTCTACATCAAAAACCATGGTGTTTTTGTCATCACCGATCTGATGGGCAGCAGCAAGAACAAGAGCGTGGACATTTTCATGAACGACTATGACCGGGCTTTGCAGTTCGGCAAGCGTCAGATTGAAGTTGTTCTGCTTGATGTTTAGCCCGGCGTCGAATTGAGGCGCCGTATGCGGAGGCCCTTCCAGGCGTAATTTGCCCTTTTCAACTGGGTCGAACTTGGGTACACCTCCCGGGAGTATTGGCAACCGTTCCCTGATGGAGGGCCTCCGTTATGATTCTACGCGCTCTTGCGCTCGCTATGTTGGCGACTTCCCTGGCCAGCGGCGTCCTGGCTCAGGCGCCCGGCTCCGGTCCTGTAGCCGCGGCTCCCCCGGCGGATTCCCGGATGGACCTGGAGAAATCGGTCTCCCGCGCCGTGCAGGCCAACCCGCAGATGCAGTCCGCCAAGCAGCAGATCTACGGCGCCATCGAGGGTGTCAGGGCCGCCACCGCCGCATTCGCCCCCACCGGCACGGTGAACTACGTCTCCACAGCCAGCTCCAGCCGCACCCCCGTCACGGTGACGCAGAACGTCAACGGGCAGAACACGGCCATCGGCACCACCGCGCGCTGGGGCGACAAGTATATGGCCACGCTGGACCTCAACATCAACCAGCCCCTCTTCACCGGCTTCAGGCTGCTCTCCAGCTACCAGAGGGCCAAGCTCTCCAAGGACCAGGCCGACGCTCTCTACCAGCGCACCGAGCTCCTGCTGACGCGCTCCGTTCAGACCGCGTTCCTGAACCTGCTCAAGGCCCGGTCGGACGTGAAGTCCAACCAGGATTCGGTGGCCCGCCTGCAGTCCCAGCTGAAGGTCACCCGCGCCTTCTACGACGTGGGCCTGCGCCCCCGCCTGGACGTGCTCCAGGCCGAGGCCGACCTGGCCAGCGCCGAACAGGCCCTGCTGGCCGCGCAGAACTCCGTGGAGATCCAGCTGGCCCAGCTCAATTCCCTGCTGAACATCCCCCTGGACCAGCCGGTCGACTACCTGGGCGAGCTGAGCCAGATCCCCTTCAACTACACCCTGCAGCAGGCCCTGGACGAGGCTTACAAGCAGCGCCCCGACATCTCCATCGCCCTGAAATCGGTCGAGATCGCCGGCAAGGACGCCACCATCACCCTGAGCGGCGCGCTGCCCCAGCTCTCCGCCAGCTACGACTACATCAAGCAGGGCGACTCCTGGGACCTGCGCGACCGTAACGTCTCCTTCACGGACAGCCACCAGTTCCAGATCAACTTCACCTGGAAAGCCTGGGACTTCGGCAACACCATCTTCAGCTACCGCCAGGCCACCGACAACGTGAAGAAGCTCCAGGCCGACCTGGCCAAGCTGCGCCTGGACGTGGGCGCAGACGTGAAGACCCAGTATTTGAACATCCAGGACGCGGCCAAGCGCATCAACGTGGCCAAAGTCGGCCTCAACGCCGCCAACGAGGGCTACCGCATGGCCGTGGCCCGCTACCAGGCCCAGGTGGGCACCAACACCGACGTGCTGGACGCCCAGTCCCGCGTGTCGCGCGCCGAGTTCCAGCTCACCCAGGCCCTGACCGACTACCAGATCGCCATCGCCAACCTGAACTACTCCATCGGCCGCAAGAGCCCTGGCCTCACCATGTAGCCCTGGCCTCGCCATGTGGCGTTGCCTTTGAGCGAAGCAGCCGAGGCCGTATACGCCTCACCCGCGAGGGGACGCGCGAGCGTTCCCTCGTTGTGCTTGGGGCGCGGAGCGGAAGACCTCCGCCGGCGGCGCCCGGCCCGGCCCCTCCCCACGGGAACCAAGATGAACAAGATATCCCCCCCCGAAGTGGACATGTCCGACCGCGAACGCATGACGCGTCTGGCGGACTTCCTGTTTGAAGTCAGCATGCTGCGGCGCACTCCGCGCACGGGCTACCAGTTCCTCGGCTCAGGGGCCGAGAACGTGGCCGAGCACTCCTTCGGCGCCGCGGTCATTGGCTACGCCCTGGCGCGCATGGCCGGGGCCGACCCGGGCAGGACCGTGCTGCTCTGCCTCTTCCACGACGTGCACGAGGCCCGCACCGGCGACTTCAACTACGTGAACAAGCTCTACAACACCCACGACGCGCGCCGCGCCCTGGCCGACGGCCTCAAGGGCACGGGCCTCTCCCAGCCGGTGCTCGAGCTGCACGACGAGTTGGAAGAGGCCCAGAGCCTGGAGGCATCCCTCGCCCAGGACGCGGACCAGCTGGACCTGATGGTCAACCTCAAGGAAGCCAAGGACCTGGGCAACCCCTACGCCGTCAAATGGCTGGAGTGCGCCGCGCAGCGGCTGCGGACCCCGCAGGGCCGGGAGCTGGCCGAAGCCATCATGACCACGGACCACACCGACTGGTGGTTCCTCGGCCCCGACGCCTGCTGGTGGGAACGCAAGAACGGAAAGGAGTAGCCCCGTGAGGCTGGCAGTCATATCCGACACGCACCTGAGCGCGCCGACCCCCTGGTTCATGGAGTTCTTCGAGCGGCATCTGCAGGGCGCGGACGCCCTCATCCACTGCGGCGACATCGTGGGCTGGGAGATGTACGCCTACATGGAGCGCAACCACCCCAACTTCCACGCCGTGGCGGGCAACTGCTGCGAGTGGCGGCTCTCGCAGGAGCTGCCCGCCATGCTGCGCCTGACCCTGGGCGGATTCAGCGTGGGCGTGACCCACGGATGGGGCGACAGGCCCTCGCTCCCCGCGCGCCTGCCCGAGGCCTTCGGCCCCGGCTTCGATCTGATACTTTTCGGACACACCCACCGCCAGACCAACATCCGCTTCGGCGACACCCTGGTGGTCAACCCGGGCAGCCTCTCCCCGCAGAGCCCCTGCATGGCGTACGTCACCCTCGGCGAGGAGCCCGTGGTGGAGATGCGCTGCGAGAAGCCCCCCCGTTAAGGCGGATCTTTGCGTCTACGGGGCTCCGCGAAGCGCAAAAGTCGCTTGTATCCGGGGCCGGATGTGTGCGACATAGAGCCGGTGAAACACGCGGGCGAGCGCGGCGCGATTCCGGTTGACAAATCGCCATTTTTTTCACAATACGAACTGCACGTGAATTTTTTATCATAGCGTTTCGAACCCTCCCGGGAGCGAGCGCGAGGCGGCCGCATCGCGGCCTGGGCGGCATCGTAGAAAACCACACTATCCGTAAAGGAGAGGAAACGAACATGTCCAGACTGGTTCCCCCGCATGGTGGCAAAGGCCTCACCATTTGTCTTCTGGAAGGCGCTGAGCGCGAAGAGGCCTTGAAGAAGGCTGCCACGCTGAAGAAAGTCACCATCTCCCCCCGTGAAAAGGGCGACCTGATCATGATGGGCATCGGCGGCTTCTCGCCGATCACCTACTTCATGGACAAGGCCGACTGGAAGTCCGTGTGCGAGAAGATGACCCTGAAGGACGGCACCTTCTGGCCCGTGCCCGTCACCTGCTCCGTCTCCGCCGAAGATGCCTCCGGCATCAAGGCCGGTCAGGAAATCGCCCTGGCGACCGAAGACGGCACCATCATGGCCATCATGACCGTCACCGAGCAGTACACCCTGACCGAAGAAGAGAAGAAGTGGGAGTGCTACCAGGTGTTCAAGGGCGCCGGTCCCGACTCCGCCGACGACTGCTTCTGGGAGACCGCTCTGAAGGACCACCCCGGCGTGCAGATGGTCATGGGCCAGAAGCCCGTGAACCTGGCCGGCCCCGTGAAGGTGCTCTCCGAGGGCAACTACCCCACCAAGTACAAGGGCGTGTACAAGCGTCCCGCCGACCTGCGCGCCGAGATGGACGCCAAGGGCTGGGGCAAGGTCGCCGCTCTGCAGCTGCGCAACCCCATGCACCGCTCCCACGAGTTCCTGGCCAAGATCGCCGTTGAAGTGTGCGACGGCGTGGTCATCCACTCCCTGATCGGCAACCTGAAGCCCGGCGACATCCCGGCTGAAGTGCGCGTGCGCGCCATCGACACCCTGGTCGAGCACTACTTCGTGAAGGACCACGTGATCCAGGCCGGCTACCCCCTGGACATGCGCTACGCCGGTCCCCGCGAAGGCCTGTTGCACGCCACCTTCCGCCAGAACTTCGGCATCAACAACATGATCATCGGCCGTGACCACGCCGGCGTCGGCGACTTCTACGGCATGTTCGAGGCTCAGGAGATCTTCAAGCGCATCCCCTACGCGACCCCCGAGGCCGCTTGCGCCGTCGAGCCTGGCAAGGCCCTGCTCTGCCAGAACATGAACATCGACTGGACCTTCTACTGCTTCAAGTGCGACGGCATGGCCTCCCTGCGCACCTGCCCGCACACCAAGGAAGACCGCGTCATCCTGTCCGGCACCAAGCTGCGCAAGATGCTGTCCGAAGGCGAAGCCATCCCCGATCACTTCGGCCGCGACGAGTGCCTGGTGATCCTGCGCGAGTACTATGAAGGCCTGACCGAGAAGGTCGAGGTCAAGATGCAGCGCGCCGCCTCCGGCGAACACGCCAAGCAGAAATAGTTGATTTCGGCTCACGCCGAATCCGGGGAGGCGCCATCCGGCGCCTCCCTTTTTTCATTCCACGGGGTTCGACATGAACGACGACATCAGGGATCAGATAGCGGAAGCCGAAAGGGAGATCGCCTCCTTCCAGGCCGAGATGGAAGCCGTGAGCGCCGAGATCAAGCGTCTCATGGCCGCCGAGGACCCGTCCGCGGGCGTCTCTCACGCGGGCGAGATCCACGCCGCCAGGCAGGAGAAGCTGCGCCTGGAATTCGAGATCAAGTTCCGCAAGGGCCGCATCAGCCGCCTGCGCTTCGGCTGAAGGAGTGTTCGCCGCCCGGGCGCAGAAGGGGCATGGGCGGGCGTCCCCAGCGGGGCCGGCCTTGACATTTCGGGAAAACAGAAGGCACATGTGCCAACTTTCACGCATACGCGAGGACACCCATGGGCAAGAACATCACTCAGAAGATCATCGCCGCGCACCTGCTGAGCGGTAAAATGAAGCCCGGCAACGAGATCGGGCTGCGCATCGACCAGACCCTCACCCAGGACGCCACCGGCACCATGGCCTGGCTTCAGTTCGAGGCCATCGGAGTGCCCCGGGTGAAGACAGAGCTTTCCGTCAGCTACGTGGACCACAACACCATGCAGCAGGGCTTCCGCAACCCCGACGACCACCAGTTCCTGCGCACCGTGGCCGCCAAGTACGGCGCCGTGTACTCCCCCCCGGGCACCGGCATCTGCCACCAGCTGCACCTCGAGAACTTCGCCAAGCCCGGCGCCACCCTCATCGGCTCCGACTCCCACACCCCCACCGCGGGCGGCGTGGGCAGCCTCTCCATGGGCGCGGGCGGTCTCTCCGTGGCCCTGGCCATGGCGGGCGAGGCCTACTACATCACCATGCCCAAGGTCGTTAAGGTGCAGCTCGAGGGCGAGCTCACCGGCTGGGCCACCGCCAAGGACATCATCCTGCACCTGCTGGGCATGCTCACGGTGAAGGGCGGCGTGGGCAAGGTGTTCGAGTACGCCGGGCCCGGCGTGGCCACGCTCTCCGTGCCGGAGCGCGCCACCATCACCAACATGGGCGCGGAGCTGGGGGCCACGGGCTCGCTGTTCCCCTCCGACGCGGTGACCAAGAAGTTCCTGGCCGCCATGGGCCGCCCCGAGGACTACGTGCCCCTCAAGGCCGACCCCTCGGCCGCCTATGACGAGGTCATCGTCATCGACCTTTCCAAGCTGGAGCCCATGGCCGCCCAGCCGCACATGCCGGACCGCGCCGCCACCATCAAGAGCCTGGCCGGGATGAAGGTGGACCAGTCCGCCATCGGCTCCTGCACGAACTCCTCCTACTCCGACCTCAAGACTGTGGCGCAGATGCTGGCCGGCAAGCGCATCGACCCTGCCACCGACCTGCTCATCGCCCCCGGCTCCAAGCAGGTGGTGAAGATGCTGGCCGCCGAGAACCTGATCGAGCCCCTGCTGGACGCGGGCGCGCGCATGCTCGAATGCGCCTGCGGCCCCTGCATCGGCATCGGCGGCTCGCCCACCTCCGGCGGCGTGTCGGCCCGCACCTTCAACCGCAACTTCGAGGGCCGCAGCGGCACCCAGGACGCCAAGGTCTACCTGGTGAGCCCGCAGACCGCCGCCATGGCCGCCCTGAACGGCCAGTTCACCGACCCGGCCACCTGGGGCACCCCCCCGGCCAAGGTCACCATGCCCAAGAAGGTGCCCTCCATCCGCCAGCTGTTCATCTTCCCGCCCGAGGACGGCTCCAAGATCGAGGTGCGGCGCGGCCCCAACATCGTGGCCCTGCAGCGCTTCGAGAAGGCCGCCGAGGCCGTGTCCGGCAAGGTTGCCCTCAAGGTGGGCGACGACATCACCACCGACCACATCCTGCCCGGCGGCTCCCAGGTGATGAGCCTGCGCTCCAACATCCCGGCCATCTCCGAGCATGTGTTCATCAACGTGGACAAGGAGTTCGTGCCCCGCATCAAGCAGATGGGCGGCGGCGTGATCGTGGGCGGCGAGAACTACGGCCAAGGCTCCTCGCGCGAGCACGCGGCCCTGGCCCCCAGGCACCTGGGCGTCAAGGCGGTCATCGTCAAGAGCCTGGCGCGCATCCACCGCGCCAACCTGGTGAACTTCGGCATCCTGCCGCTGCTGTTCGTGGACAAGGACGATTACGACAAGCTGGCCCAGGGCTCGGAGATCACCATCCCCGTGGCCAAAATGAAGCCCGGCAAGCCCGTGGAGGCCGTGGTGGATCAAAAAGCCAAGATCAAGCTCACAAATGATTTGACCGCGAAGGAGCTCGACATTATTTTGGCTGGCGGTCTGCTGAACGCCGTGGGTGGCAGCGGACACTAGCTCCCGCCCCGATTGTCGTCGACAACGGCCGGAGGTTGTGTCCTCCGGCCGTTTTTTATTGCCCCCGGCCCTTTATCCGGCAGGCCAAGTTATCCAAGGAGCCCCGTTACATGTTGGACGTTCTTCGACAGCATTCACAGTCCTGGTTCATCAAGGCGGTGTTCGGCGTCATTATCGCCGTGTTCGTGTTCTTCGGCATCTACTCCTTCCGCGACCAGCGCCCCGGCGGCGCGGTGGTGGCCTACGTGGGCGACAAGCCCATCCTGGTGAAGGATTTCATCGCCGAGTACGAGGGCATGTTGCGTCAGGCCCAGGCCCAGAACCCCAACCTCTCCAAGGATGACCTGGAGCGCTTCGGTTTCAAGAACCAGGTGCTCATGCAGATGGTCAACCGCGTGCTGCTGTTCGATCAGGCCGAGAAGCTCGGGGTGAGCGTCTCCCAGGCCGAGCTGCAGGCCGAGATCGCCCGTGTGCCCGCCTTCCAGAACGACAAGGGGCAGTTCGAACTGGAGCTGTACCGCGAGAAGCTCAAGTCCGTGGGCCTCTCCCCCGACACGTTCGAGGCGGACCAGAAGCGCGACCTGCTGTACGAAAAGATGGTGTACTACTCCATCCTGCCCGTGCGCGTCACGCCGGAAGAGGTCCGCTCCATCTACAACTTCGCCCAGGAAAAGGCCGTTGTCGACTACGTGCCCTTCCTCGGCGCCGACTTCGCCTCCAAGGTCGAGGTCAGCCCCGAGCGCATCAAGCAGGTCTACGACTCCTCCAAGGAGAAGTACAAGCGCTCCGCCGAGGTCAAGATCGACTACATCGAGCTGACCCCCGCCAACCTGGCCGACCCCAAGAACGTCACCGACCAGGAAGCCAAGGCCTACTACACGGACAACACCGACAAGTTCAAACACGGCGAGATGATCAAGGCGGGCCACCTGCTGGTGATGCTGCCCCAGAACGCCAAGGACGAGGACGTCAAGGCGGCCGAGAAGCGCCTGAACGACCTTGCCGCCCGCCTGCGCAAGGGCGAGCCCCTGGACAAGGTCATGGCCGCACAGGGCCAGCCCGCCGTCACCGGCGGCGACCTGGGCTGGTTCGGCAAGGGCACCATGGTGCCCGAGTTCGAGAATGCCGTGTTCGTCCTCAAGAAGGGCGATGTCTCCAACCCGGTGCGTACCCAGTACGGCCTGCACGTGATCCAGGTGCAGGACCGGAAGCCCGAGGGCGTCACCAGCTTCGAGGACGCCAAGGACGACATCAAGAAGGAAATGGCCGAGGACAAGGCCGCCGAGACCATCGGCAAGACCGTGGACCAGCTCCTCGAAGAGCTGATCGGCGGCGGCGACATGGCCAAGCTGGCCCAGTCCAAGGGCCTCGCCGTCAAGAGCTCCGACTTCTTCAACCGTCAGCGTCCGCCCGCAGACATGGGCCTCACCCCCGAGTCCCTGACGGTGCTGTTCTCCCAGTCGGCCGGCAAGGTCGTGCCCCAGCCCCTCTCCGCCGGCGAGGGTTATGTGCTGGCCAAGGTGGTGGAGATGAAGCCCGAGGCCATCCCCGCCCTGGAGGAGATCTCGGAGGCGATCAAGACCGACATCGTGGCCGAGGAGGCCATGAAGCTGGCCGAGGCCAAGGCCAAGGAAGTCGCCGGCATGCTGGCCACTCCGGACGGTCAGGCCAAGGTGGAGCTGGAGTACGCCGGGCGCATCAAGGCCGCCCAGCCCTTCACCCGCCAGGGCGTCGGCCCCGACCTCGGGCAGGCTCCCGCCCTTGCCGAGGCCGTCTTCGCCGCCAAGGGCCCGGGTTGGCTGCCGGAAGCCTACGGCGTGGCCAAGGGCTTCATTATTGCCAAGGTCAAGGAACGCTCCTTCCCCACCGAGGCGGACTGGCAGCGCGACAAGCCCAGGATCATGTCCCAGGCTCTGCCGTTCCAGCAGGAGCAGGCCTTCCGCAGTTATGTGCAGTACCTCTACGAGAAGACTCCCCTGCGGCTCGTGAACAAGGAGATTCTCGGCGCGGGCGCCGCCACGCTGCCTGGAGCCGAAGAGAAGAAATAGCGCTTCGTTCAAGCGTACAAGTAAGGGAGCGGCTTCGGCCGCTCCCTTTTTTTGCGCGCAGAGAACTGGAGACCGGGGAGGCGCTGCCTCCCCGGACCCCACCGGCAGGGGGATGATCCCCCTGCACCCCCAACAGTTTCACGCAGACGGTCGTGTGAGGCGGC
>NZ_JAKZKW010000034.1 GCF_022808695.1 Fundidesulfovibrio soli | reverse complement strand
CCCGCGCCGAACCGTCGGCTGTATTTGAAGAACATCCTCCAGTTCGGCGCGGGGAGGCCAAGGCCGGACCCGGCGCGGTTCACCCCGTTTGAGCGGCATAGCGGCCGTATGGAGCCTCCTCCTGTCGAGCGGAGTGCGGGTCCGGGAGGCATCCACGTTATCCTGGGGCATGGCTCTAGCCCACGGCCTCGCAGAAGATCGACGCAACGGTGGTGGCCAGCATGTCCGGGTCGCGCCCGGCGAACTCCCGGTCCAGGAAGGGCTCCACGGCCCTGAAGGCGCGCTTGTCCGTTTCGCGTCTGAGCACCCGGGCCGCGAACCCGGCGTCCCCAAGGGCCTGGAGGTGGTCGTCCAGACGGTTGCGGGGCAGATCCCCAGGGTCGAGGAGGTTCTCCCAGATGGCTCGCGGGAAGGTGAGGAACTGGAAGGGATATTTGAAGAAGTGGTCGCGGTAGTCCACCTTGTGCAGCATGAACCCGCCCGGGGCCAGCACGCGCCTGCACTGGCGGAACAGGGTCAGCGGGTCGCGCACGTGCTCCAGCACGGAGTTGGAGACGATCACGTCCGCGCTGCCCTCGGGCAGCAGGGCGATGTCGCGCAAGCGGCGCACGTTTTCCGGCCCGGCCTGAGGAAAATGAACGCGCACGCGCTCCAGCAGGGCCGCGTCGCGGCCCGTGTCGAACAGGGCGTAGGGCTCCACCCCGGTCCACGATCCGCCGAAGAGGGCGGTCCAGGCGTAGCCGGTGGCGTTGGTGGCTCCGCAGCCCAGCTCCACGGCGCGAAGGCCCTCCAGGGGCTTCCAGGCCTCGGCGGCCAGCTCGGCGTAGCCTTTCACCACGGCCTCGGGGTCGTCCAACGCGGCGTTGACCCGCCAGTAGGGCAGGATGCCGCCCAGCTTGTCCAGCGCGACACCGGAGAGCAGGAAGCGCCGGATGAGCCGCAGGGGGACATATTCCATGTTGGACCAGATCATGCTCACGCAGCACCTCCGGTTGAGCTTTCCGTGGAGCGCCCCCGGTGCCTGCCCAGCACCCAGAGGTTCCAGAGCAGCAGCCTGTGGTCGGCCCGCCCCCGGCGGTGCTCCTCCAGGCGGGCGGCTGCCCAGGCCCGGTCCACGCCCCGGGGCAGGGCGGCGAGGTCCGGGGCGAGCCTGCCCTGGTGGAACCACAGGCCCACGGGCGCGCCGAAGCCCTTCTTCTTCCGGTCCAGGATTTCCGCCGGGACCAGGGGCTCCAGGGCCTTCTTGAGGATATACTTGCCCGTGCCGCCCCGGAACTTGAAGCGGTGCGGGATGCGCCGCACCAGCTCCACCAGGTCCGCGTCCAGGTAGGGGGCGCGCACCTCCAGGGAGCAGAGCATGCTGGCGCGGTCCACCTTGGTCAGTATGGCGTCCTGCAGGTAGAAGCGGGCGTAGAACTCCAGGGTCTTGTCCACCAGGTCCTTGGGGCCGGTCTCCTCCCAGGCGGCGATTGCCTCGGAGTAGACCTCCTCCGGGTCACAGGGCCCGGCCAGCAGCGCGGGCAGGTCGCGCGGCTCCACGGGGCCGAGCCAGACCGGGTTCCACAGCGGCTTGGGGTAGCCCAGCGCGCTCAGGAAGCGGTTGACCTTGAAGGAGACGTGCATGTTGGAGTGGCCCACGGGCAGGCGAGCGGCCAGCATCCGCAGGGCCATGTGCACGGGTTTGGGGCACAGCGCGGCGTAGGCCTCTGCGGCGGCCAGGGCCTTGAAGGGGTCGTAGCCCGCGAACAGTTCGTCCGCGCCGTCGCCGCCCAGGGCCACCGTGACGTGTGGGCGCGTCTCGCGGCAGAGCAGGTAGGTGGGCAGGAGCGAGCTGTCGCCCATGGGCTCGTCCAGGCGGGCGGCCAGGTCCGGCAGCAGGTCCAGGGCCTTGCCCAGGCCCAGAGTGTCCTGGCGGTGCTGCGTGCCGTATAATTGGGCCGCTCGCAGGCTGTGGGCGGACTCGTCGAAGCTGGCCTCCTCGAAGCCGATGGAGAAGGTGCGCAGGCCCTGCACGCGCCGGGCGGCCAGGGCCGTCACCGAGGAGGAGTCCACCCCGCCGGAGAGGAACACGCCCAGGGGCACGTCGCTCATCAGGCGGCGGGCCACGGCCTTGTCCAGGAGGTCCCTGATCTGCTCGGCCCATTCGGCCTCGGGGTCGCGCGGCAGGGCCTCCATGGGCTCCACGCGGTAGGCCCAATAGCGCGACACGCGCCCGGAGAAATCGGAGAGGTCCACCGTGAGGTTGTGCCCGCCGGGCAGCTTGTACACGCCCTCGTAGAGGCTGTTCGGCGCGGGGATGAACCCGTGGGCGAAATACTTGCGCAGGGCGAGGGCGCTCACAGAGGCGGGCACCTCCGGGTGCGCGAGCAGGGCCGTAAGCTCCGAGGCGAAGGCGAACAGCCCCGGGCGCAGGTGGTAGTAGAGGGGCTTCTTGCCGAAGCGGTCGCGGGAGAGGAAGAGCCTGTCGGCCCCGGCGTCGTGGATGCAGAAGGCCCACATGCCGCTCAGGCGCTCCGGCATGGCCTCGCCCCACTCGCGGTAGCCGTGCAGCAGCACCTCGGTGTCGCAGTGGTGGGTCTGGAAGCGGTGGCCCTTGGCTTCGAGCTCGGCGCGCAGCTCGGCGTGGTTGTAGATCTCGCCGTTGAAGGTGACGGTGAGCCCCCCGTCCGCGGTGCTCATGGGCTGCGCGCCCGAGGCCACGTCGATGATGGCCAGCCTGCGGTGCCCGAAGCCCACGTTGCGCCGGGCGTGCCGCCAGAAACCCGCGCCGTCCGGGCCCCGGTGGGCCTGGCGGGCGTTCATGGCCTCCAGCGCGGCCCTGTCGCCCAGGCCCGCGAAGCCGCAGATGCCGCACATGGGGCGTCAGTCCTTGCTGCGGCAGTTGCGCGTCTTGTCCACGATGTAGGTCGGCTTGTTCTGCGACTCGTGGTAGGTGCGCATGAGTATCTCCGCGATGAGCCCCATGAAGATGGACATGAAGCCCATGAGGAAGAACAGGGTGACCACGAGGGGCAGGGGCGTGGCGATGAAGCTCTTGTCCGCGAAGATCTTGAGATAGAGCATGAGCAGGAACATCAGGAAGGCGATGAACACCGAGACCAGCCCGAACCCGCCGAAGAGGTGCATGGGCTTCTGGGCGAAGGTGTCCAGGAATTTGACCACGATCAGGTCAAGGATGACCTTGATGGTGCGGTCGATGCCGTACTTGGAGACGCCGTGCACGCGCGGATGGTGGGTTACGCCCACCTCCGTGACCTTGGCCCCCTGCCAGGTGGCGTAGATGGGGATGAAGCGGTGCATCTCGCCGTACAGCTTCACATCCTTGATGATCTGCTTGCGGTAGGCCTTGAGCGAGCAGCCGTAGTCGTGCAGGTGCACGCCGGAGATCTTTGAGATGACGAAGTTGGCCACCTTGCTGGGCAGGTTGCGCTTGAGGGGGTGGTCCTGACGGTCTTTGCGCCAGCCGGAGACCACGTCGTAGCCCTCGGCCAGCTTGGCCAGCAGGCGGGGGATGTCCGCCGGGTCGTTCTGGAGGTCGCCGTCCATGGGGATGAGGATGTCGCCCTCGGCGGCGTCGATGCCCGCCATCATGGCCGGGGTCTGCCCGAAGTTGCGGCGCAGGTGGATGACCTTGACCCGTGGGTCGCGCTGGGCCAGCTCCCGCAGGCGGGCGGCGGTGCCGTCCCGGGAGCCGTCGTCCACCATGATGATTTCATAGGGCGTGTTCATCGTTCCCAGCACTTCCTCCAGGCGGGCGTGCAGGGGGTCGATGTTGTCCTCTTCGTTGTACAGGGGAATGATGATCGAGAGGGAGTGTTCGCGCATAGTTGTGTAGGCGATTACACCCAAGCGGCCCTGGCATCAAGGGCGGCGGGGAAGAGGCTCAAGGCGCGGCGTGCTGGGCGCGCACATCCACCAGGAAACGGCCCCCGCCCGCCGGAATGCGCGGGAAGGCGGCCTCGTCCAGCAGGGCGAAGCGCGTGCGGCCCCGGGTCATGTCCTTGATGGCCGCGCCGAAGGGCTGGAAATAGGGGCTGCCCGCCAGGAAGTGGGCGCTGAAGTGCTCCGGGTCCACCAGGATGAAGTCCACCTTCCAGGTCTTGGCGAAGGCGGCCACGTCTGCCGGGTCCTGGGAGTAGTAGGCCGTGAAGAATCCCTCCAGGCGGGGCTGCAGCTGATCCCAGAGGCCGCGGCTCCAGACGTGGGAGAGCTCGAAGGTGGCCAGGGCGTTGCGCCGCGAGAAGGTCATCACATTGTCCATGAGCTCCGGGTGCCCGGCGATCATGGCCTGCTTGGGGGTGGCGGCCTCCACGGCGGCGTAGGTCCCGGCCAGGGCGGAGTAGTCGTAGAGGGCCACGTTGTGCAGCCTGGCCCCGCCCGCAAGCGCCGCCAGCAGGATCAGGGCCGCCGTGGCCGCCCTTCCGCGCGGGCGCACCCAGCGGCTCCAGGCCCCGGCCAGGGCGACGCCCAGGAGCAGTGCGTAGAGCAGGTTGAGCGGATACTGCACGTAGCGGTCGGGCAGGAAGAGCGTGAAAGCCACCATGCGCGCGGCCACGTAGAACAGCAGGAAGGCCGTGCCCACGCACCACAGCGGGCGCAGCCGCTTGACGAGGAGTTTGCGGTTGATGGAGCGCAGCCCGAACCAGAGCGCCGGGGCCAGCAGCACCAGCGTGACGATGCCCGCGGCCAGCCCGAACTCCTTGAACAGGCCCACGCCCTCGAAGGGGTAGTAGACGAAATCGAGGAAGGGGTTGGGCAGCGGGGCGATCTCAAGCCGGCCTTTGGGGCCGAACTCGGGCCTGCCGACGGTCTCGGCCAGGCTGACCAGGGGGCCGAAGCCCAGCTCCTGCACGTGGGCGTTGGCCCACCAGGCCGCGGCCACGCCGCCCAGGGCGGAGATCCAGCCCAGAACCCACAAGGGCGTGGGCTTGAGCCTGCCCTTGAAGAGCTTGGCCGCGTCGCACAAGCCGCCCGCCAGGAAGCAGGGCAGACCGATGTAGGGGATGAACAGGCCCTGGAGCAGCACCGCGAACATGGCCCACCCGCCCGAGAGGAACAGCAGCACGAACAGCGCCAGCAGGGGGCTGGCGAAGGCCCGGGCCAGGCCGCCGGAGATGTTGTCGATGAAGAAGGGCATCAGCCAGACCATGGCCATGCAGGCCCAGGACACGGCTCGTCCGCCCAGGCGCAGGCCGACGCCCCGCACCAGCAGGCACTGGGCCACGAAGAGCAGGCCGGAGAGAACCTTGGAGAAAGCCAGGGGGCCGATGAAGGGGGAGGCGAAGCCGTAGAGAGCCTTGACGCCGGGGCTCACGTAGGCCTGGGCGTAGCCGTTCAGCAGCGAAGGCGGGTAGAGTTGCGGGTCCAGCCAGCGCTGCATCCAGTAGAGCTGCTGGCGCACGTCGTCGTTGATGGCGAAGGGGTTGAAGAGCCGCCCGCCGTGAGCCAGCAGGAACACCAGGACGCTCAGGCCCAGGGCCCAAAGCGCGTCCGTCGCGGGCGGCGGCGTCTCCGCCTGACCCGTGAGCAGGCTGATCTGCGCGCAGCGCGGCTCGTGCGTGGTCATGGAGGGGCTAGATGTCGCGGTCGTAGAGGCGGAAGGTGCGCCAGATGCGCCCGCCGAACATGACCAGCGTCTTGTTCCACTTCACCAGCGATTCGGGGATCAGGGAGCAGTCGCAGTAGCTGTAGCCTTTGCGCCATTTGCTCTGCACGATCATGGTGTGCAGGATCAGCGCATGGTGCAGCTTGCGCCACTGGTGGGACTTCTTCACGCCCATGATCACGTCGCGCGTGGCGGTGAGCGGGAACACGCGGCAATCCAGCAGCAGGCGGATCATGCCCCACCAGTTCAGGTTGCTGCGGATCTTGTGCAGTGTGACGTTGATGTCGGGCACCACCACGTTGAAGGCCAGCAGCTCGTCGTTCTCGATGATGAAGTTGATGAGCTCCGGGCGGATGATGGGGCGCATCTGCAGGAAGATGTCGTCGAACTGGCGTTCGGTCAGGGGCACGTGGCCCCAGTTCTTCTGCCAGAGGGTGTTGAACATCTCCAGCACCTCGGGCCCGCGCTTGAGGAACTCGCTGGTTTTGCCCTCGGTGATGGTCACGTTGGCGGCGCTGAGGATCTCGTCGCGGCGGGCCTTGAGCTGTTCGATGGTGCCCGGGAGCTTGTCGATGTTGTAGGCGAACCAGTCGAAGGCCTTCTTGAAGCCCCAGTTTTCAACCAGCTTCTCGTAGTAGGGCGGGTTGTAGGTGTGGAACATCACCGGGCGCTCGTGGTAGCCCTGCACCAGCAGGCCCACCTCGTCGTAGATGCCGAAGGAGAGCGGGCCGTGCAGCTTGGTCTTGCCGCGGGCCTTCACCCAGTCGGCCGCGGCCTGGAACAGGGCGTCGGCTGTGTCCTGGTCGTCGATGCACTCGAAGAAGCCGAAGAAGCCGGTGGAGGCGTCGTGATGCTTTTCGTAGGCGAAGTTCAGGTGCGCGCTGATGCGCCCGGTGACGCGCTCGCCGTCCTTTGCCAGGAAGTACCGGGCCTCGCCCACCTCGAAGAAGGGGCCGGTCTTGGGGTCCAGGAACTTGCGCTGGTGCGGGAGAACGGGGGGGACCCAGTGCGGGTCCCCCTCGTAGATGGAAAACGGGAGCTGGAGGAAATCCTCCATGTCCTGCTTGGTGGATACTTCGACGATGCGTGCGGACATAGTTCTGAAATGTGTCTCGGGCTTATTTTTTCGGGATGATGGTCACGAGGCCCTTGAGGCCTTCCTTGAGCGTGTAGTCCGGGTTGGGCAGGGTCAGCTCGATCTCGTAGTAGGACGGCTGCTGGAGCGAACTGGGCAGCGGAGCCCAGGGGATGCGGCTCACGGTGGCGGTGAACTCCTTGCCGGGCAGGGAGTCGAAGGTCACCTTGGCCTGGTCGCCCAGCTTGAGACGCAGGGCCTCGATCTCGTGCACCTGGGCCCGGATGAGGATGGGGTCCAGGGTGCCCACCTGGAACACCTCCACGTCGCGGCTGAGCTTCACGCCCGCGCGCAACTCGGGGTTGATCCAGAGGATGTAGCCGTCGATGGGGGCCTTGACGATGCCCTCGGGAGGAAGCTGGCCGTAGTTGGCCTTGGGGCCGAAGCGCTCGCGGGCCTGCTCCAGGCGCTGCTGGGCCATGTCGCGCTCCAGGGTGAGCTTTTCCTGCAGGGCCACGCGCTGCTTCTCGGCCACTTCGATGTCCTGGGCGTTCTGCACCAGGGCCTGGGAGGTGGCCATGTTCTGCTTCTCCATGACCTCCAGTTCCTTGCGGCGCACGCGCAGGCGGTCGATATCCTTGCCGGTGGTGGCCAGCTGGTGCTCAAGGTCCTTCACGGTGGAGAGGGACAGGGAGCGCTTCTCGGCCATGCGGGTGTCCAGCGGGGTGTCGAAGGTCAGCAGCACCTCGTCCTTCTTGACCTTCTGGCCGATGTTGGCGCTCATGGTCAGGATCTTGGAGGTGTAGGGCAGGGTCACGGTGAGCTTGACCGGGCTGTAGAGCTTGCCGGAGAAGATGATCTCCTGGGCCGCGGGGGACGGGTCGGGTTTGGCCTGGGTCTGCGCGGGGGCCTGGGCCTGCCCCGCGTTCTGGGGGGCCTGGGCCAGGGCTTCGCCGCCCGCGATCAGCAGGGCCAGGGCGAGGGCGGTCAGTCGCTTGTTCATCTATTTCTCCCAGGAGGTCACGTCGACGTACTGCGACTGCAGGTCGCCGGAGAGGTGCTTGAGCGTCAGCAGGGCGATGTCGCGCTGGGTCTTGTACAGGATCATCTTCTGGTAGTCGTCGAAGTAGGCGAGGCGGTCGGTCATGAAGCGGTCGAAGTCCACCTGGCCGGTCTTGTGGCGGTATTCGGTCTGCTCGTCCTGGAGCTTGGCCAGGTCGGACTTGGCGGTGGCCAGGGTCAGGTCGCTGTTGGCGCCCTGGTACTCGGAGAGGGCCTTCTGCACGTTGACCATGAGCTCGAAATCCTTGGCGCGGGTGGTGGCCTGCACCTGGTCGAGCTTCTTGTACTGGCGGGCCACGTCGCGGCCCTTGGTCCAGTAGTCCAGAGGCATGGAGATGTTCAGGCCGGGGTAGAAGGGCACGCCCTTCTCCAGCTTGCGCTGCTCGCTGGAGAGCGCGTCCACGGTCTGGAAGGTGAAGCCGAAGCTGGGCATCATCTTCACGTAGGAGAGCCCGATGTTCTTTTTCTGCAGGCGCTTCTCGTATTCGGCCATGCGCAGGTCGAAGCTGGCGGCGCGGACCTTTTCGTCCGTGACGTCGGCCGGGGCGAACTTGCCCAGAATCTGCTGCTTGGCGTTCTCGACCTTGAGTTCGAGCTTCTGGCTGAAGGGCACGCCCAGGATGAACTTGATGTCGTCGAGCACCATCTGGCGCGTGGTGAAGAGCTTGTCCTCCTCGGCCTTGGCCATCTGGACGCGGGTCTCGGCGATGCGCAGGTCCAACTGGGTGGCCTGGCCCATGCTCTGCCTGGTCTTGAAGAAGTTCAGGTTCATGGTGGCCATGTCCTGCTTCTTGCGGATGATCTCGCGCTGCTCGGCCATGGCCTGGAGCTGCAGGAAGTCCATGGCCAGGCGGCGGATGCCCTCGCCGATGACCTTGAGGTGGGCCAGGATGGCCATGTTGGTCATCTCGCCCCGGGCCTGGACCTCGAAGCCGGAGAGAATGGGGTTCCACTGGCCGGTGGAGAAGCCGATGGTGTAGGGCTTGGAGTTGGTTGAGCTGTCGGTCTGCGGCGGGAGCTTGAACCAGTAGGTGGTGTTGATGCTCACCGTGGGGATGAAGGTGGACCAGGCGTCCTGCACGTCCAGGCGCTTGGACTCGATCTCCAGGGCGGACTTGACCAGCATGGGCGACTGCACCAGGGCCACGCGCACGCATTCGTTGAAGTCCGCAGGGCTCTTGATGGTGGTGGCGCCGCGCACGGCGTCGCCGGCGAGCACCGCCCCGGCGGGGATGGGGCCGGCCGTGGTGGCCGTGGCCGCATCCTTGGGGGCTTCCTTGGAGGCGTCCTTGGGAGCTTCCTTGGATGCCGGGGCCTCCTTGGCGACGGCAGCGTCCTTGCCGGGCGGGACCAGGGGCTGCGCGGGACGGTCCGCTCCGGCGGGAGCCGCCTCGGGCAGCGTCTCATACTGCTGGGGCTTGCCGGTGGCAGCCTTGGACGCGGCCAGGGCCTGGCCCAGAGGCGCGAGCGCGAAGCACAGGCACAGGGCGAGAATGCGCCACGTGGGGCGGGCCGCGGTGGGGGCAGTGGTGCGATGCGTCATGTGTTTCCCGTCAGTAGGGCTTGAGCACGCCGTCGGAGAGCAGGCATTTGCGCGTGCAGCGTTCAGCGGTGGCGGCATCGTGGGTGACGATGACCATGGCCACGCGCGCCTCTTCGGTGATCTTCACGAAATAATCCATCACCCTCTCGGAGTTGTCCTTGTCCAACTGGCCTGTGGGTTCGTCGGCCAGGATGAACTCGGGCTCGTTGACCAGGGCCCGCGCGATGGAAACGCGCTGCCGCTCGCCGCCGGAGAGGCGGTTGGAGGGCTGGCGCACGCGATGTTCCAGGTTGACCCTTTGGAGGGCCTCCATGATTTTGTGTTCCCTCTCACGGCGTTTAACCCCGGTATAGATCAGGGGCAACTCCAAATTCTCGTAGACCGTGGAATTCTCGAGCAAATCGCAGCTCTGGAACACGAAGCCCATTTTCTCGCGGCGAAAAACCGCCTGGGCGTCGCGGTTCAGGTTGAGCACGTCCACCCCGGCGATGGTGTAGCTGCCCGAGGTGGGCGGCTGGAAGATGCCCAGGATGAACAGCATGGTGGACTTGCCCGAGCCGGAAGGGCCCATGATGGCGAGCATCTCGCCCCTGTTCACCTCGAGGTTGATGTCCTTGAGGACCTGGATTTGCTCAGAGCCTGACACGTAGGTCTTGGTCAGGTGGCGGATGTCGATGACGCGGCCGGAGTGTGCGTTATTCATAGCGCATGGCGTCCACAACCTGCATCCGGCTGGCCCGGATGGAGGGATACAGGCCCGAGCCCACGCCCAGGAACGCCGCGAAGAGCAGGCCCGCCAGCAGGCAGATCGCGAACAGGCCCTCGGGGGGCTGCGTGCCGAGGGAGCGGCACATGTACTGCACGCCGACCATGCCCAGGGCGACGCCCAGGAGCGCCGAGGAGAACGTGACGCACAGCGCCTCGAACAGGAACTGCCAGAGAATGTCGGAGTCTTCCGCGCCCATGGCCTTTTTCAGGCCGATCTCGCGGGTGCGCGCGGTGACCGCGGCCATCATGATGTTCCAGATGCCGAACCCGCCCAGGACCAGCGTGGCCCCGATGGAGGCGTAGATGAACAGGCTGACCCACCAGAACACGCGCTGCACCTGCTTGAGGGGCTCCCAGCCCACCTGGATGCGCAGGCCCTTGCTGGGCTGGTGGGAGGTGATGGCCTGCTCCAGGGCGGCGGCCACGGGACCTACGTCGTCCCAGGTGTTGCAGCGCACGTAGAGGCTCGAAAGCTCGGAGATGTTGGGCACGCGGGCCTGGGCCGTGGTGATGGGCAGGAAAGCCATGAGGGTCTTGTCGGCCGCGCGCACGCCGCCGATGATGCCCACCACGGTGTACAGGTTGTTGTCCAGGTTGAGCATCTGGCCCACGGCCCCCTCGGGGGAGCCGAAGATCATCTTGGCCAGGTCCTGCCCGAGCACGCAGACCTTGCGGCCCTCGTTTATGTCGGCCTCGTTGAACAGCCTGCCGTAGCGCGGCGTGAAGGAGAACAGCGACCAGTAGTTGGTGTCGACGCCCAGGAGGTTGAAGCCGTAGACCTTCTCCTGGAAGGTGGTGGTGGCCGCCGAGCGGAAGCGGCTCTTGGTGACTTCCTTGACTCCGGGAATCTTCTCGATGGCGTCGATGGTGCCGGAGCGGAACCACTCCTGGCGGTCGCCCATCTGGAGGTCGAAGTGGGCGGCGATGATGGTCGCGCCGCCCAGAAGGTCGAGGTCGTTGTTGAGGTTGGCCTTGAGGTCGCGGCCCATGGTCACGATGGTGATGAGGCCGGCCGTGCCCAGGGCGATGGCCGCCATGACGCCGATATAGCGGCGCCGTTTGCGCACCACCTCACGGAAGCTGATGCGCAGCAGGTCGCTGAAGCGCAGAAGGCGGGTGCCCCTGTCCTTGGGGAGGAAACCTTCTGCCCTCAGGCTTTGCAGTGTCTTGTTGGCCATGCTCTCTTGTGGGCGGGCGAAGCGCCCGTCCCTTATTGGACCCGCGCCGCGGGTTCCAGGTTACAACAGGGACTGGCTCGAGCGCGCCCCGGCGATGTTGGACGCCCCGGCTTCGTCCTCGCCCTGGCTCTCCTCGTCCTGGTCCTGCACGCGGATGCGGTACTTCTTGGCCATGTCGTCCATGACCTCCAGCACGTAGTCGAGCTGGCGGTCCTGGTGGGTGGACATGCAGGCGGTGCGGATCAGGGCCTCGCCGCGCGGCACGGCCGGGTAGATGGCGGGCAGGGCGAAGATGCCGCGCTCGAACAGCTCGCGGGCGAACATGAAGGCCTTCTCGTCCGTGCCGATGGTGATCGGGATGATCGGAGAGATGGAGTCCGTGATGCGCAGGCCCATCTCGCGGTAGGCGTTGCGCATCTTGCTGGTGACGGCGCGCAGGCGCTCCACGCGCTCCGGCTCCTTCTCCATGATCTCGATGCAGGTCATGGCCGCCACGGTGGAGGCGGCGGGCAGCGCCGCGGAGAAGATCTGCGTGCGGGACTGGTGCTGGATGTACTCGAGCACGTCGTCGTGGTCCGAGGCGATGAAGCCGCCGATGGAGGCGAAGGCCTTGGAGAACGTGCCCATGATGAAGTCGGCCCGGTCGGTGATGCCGAAATGGTTGGCGGTGCCGCGCCCGTTCTCGCCCAGCACGCCCAGGCCGTGGGCGTCGTCGAGGTAGATCAGGATGTCGGGGAACTGGTCCTTCAGGGCGGCCAGCTCGTCCATGCAGGCCACGTCGCCGGACATGGAGAAGATGCCCTCGGTGATGAGCAGCACCTGGCCGTCGAAGTCGGGCTTGCCCAGCTCGTTGGCGATCTTCTTGGCGGCCGAGGCCGCGTCGTTGTGGGCGAAGGTGCCCAGCTTGCGGGTGCTGGTGGTGCCGGCGAAGATGGAGGCGTGGTTCTCGCGGTCGCAGAGCACGTAGTCGCTGGGGGTCAGCAGGCAGCCGAGCGCGCCCAGGTTGGTGGAGAAGCCGGTGACGTGCAGCACGGCGCGCTTCTTGCCCACGAAGGCGGCCAGGCGCTCCTCCAGCTGCTGGTGCAGCACCATGTTGCCGGAGAGGAAGCGCGAACCGCCGGGGCCGGTGCCCATGCGGTAGAGGGCCTGGGCCGCGGCTTCCTTCACGCGGGCGTCGTGGGCCAGGCCGAGATAGTCGTTGGAGCCGATCATAACCAGGCGTTTGCCGGCCACCTCCACTTCGGTCCCCCAGGAGCGTTCGATGGGGCGGAAGTAAGGATAGATGCCCGCTTCCCTCAGGTGGCGGGTGATGCCGGAAACTTTCTGGCAGCGTTCATGCAATTTCATCGGCAGGTGTTCCTCGCGAATGGATTTGCCGGGCAGGCAAGACGGCGCTTTGCGGCCATTTTAGGAACGGGGCTCTACCCCAAATACCCGGCGCACGCAACCTCTTGCGGGTCAGGGGGTTGTCCGCCCCATGTATTCCCGGACGTGGCGGGCGTTTTCGCCCATGATTTTGGACAGGGCGGTGGTCGCTCGCCCCAGTTGTTTCGGAAAGGTCGGAGTGTAGTATGCTTCGTCGTCATCGTCGGCCAGCACCAGGGTGTAGCTGCGGGTCCACAGCTTGCGCTTGGTGGACCACTCCAGGTAGATCCAGGCCAGGCGCTCGCGCCCGTCGGCGGTGCGGCACAGGGCCGTGCCCCAGCAGTAGGCCTCGTCCCCGCTCTCCACGGGGCGGTACTTAATGAACGTGTCGCCCTGGAACGTAAGCCCGCTGGACTTGCAGAAGCCCTTGGCCGCGCGCTCCCAGGCGGTGCGGTACTGGTCCTTGCCGAGGCCTTCCAGCCCCAGGGGCGGGTAGACCCAGGCGTTGAAGAAGGCGAAGGAGCCGATGGCCAGCGCGATCACGGCCAGCAGAGCCAGGATGAGTTTTTTCACGGCCTGCCCGCCTCCGCTCCCAACTGGTCGAACCGGGGGTAGTCCACCCCGCCGAGGCTCCAGCCCATGGACCAGTTTTCAGCCTTGAGGCGCTTGGCGCGCTCCAGCTTCTCCTTGGCCAGCAGCACGTAGTCCGCGTTGCGGGCGTCCTTGGCCAGGCACTTGCCCAGAGCCAGCCCGGCGCGTTCCCGCGTGACAAGCTGCGTGTCGGGCGGGGTCTCGCCGCGCTCGTTCAACTCCTTGATGCGCATGGCCACGGCCAGCCCGGTCTGGTTGTTGAAGTCGAAGTGGCGCTCCTTCATGATCAGGGAGTTCTCCCCGTCGTTGATCAGGCCCCGGTAGAAGCGCTCGGGCTCCAGCACGGGGTAGACCTCGGGCAGTTTCATGAAGCCCTTGTAGAAGGTGAGCGCCAGGCACAGGAACAGCCCCAGCTTCACCACGCGGGCGGCGTCAATCCGCACGGGGGGCCTCCTTGCGCCTGTAGATCTCAAGCGCGGCCTGCGGAGGCCCGGCTGGCGAGAAATAATGGTAGTAGGGGTCCGCGCGGTTGCCGAAGGTCTCGTCGGGCTGGGTCATGGGCACGCGCTCGTAGTCCCGCTCCAGGTTCAGCTGTTCCTGAATGAACACTCGCGGGGCGAAGACCAGGCCGTCGCGGTTCACGCGCACGTCGCGGCGCATGCTCACCCAGTCGGGCTTCTCGTCCGGGGCGATGGGGCCCTGCAGGCCGCCGAGCACGCGGAACGGGGTGTGGAACTGCAGCACCATGTCGCCGTATTCGGCCAGGATGGTCTGCCCGGGCCTGGCGTTCGTGTTGAAGAAGCGGATGAGCGTGGTGTTCACGTCCGGGTAGCCGCGTGTGATTTCGGTCAGGTGGAGCTTGAGGGGGATGTTCACGCTGGTGAGCATCCTGAAGTCGTTCTGCCAGGGCCGGTTGACGATGCCCAGGCGTTCCATGGGGATCAGGTTCAGCCAGTTGGTCAGGCCCACCAGCACCAGGAACAGCACGGCCGACGGCCGGGAGAAGCGCCACAGCTTGAGCCCGGCCCAGGCCAGGATGATGGCGCAGGACGGGTAGAAGTGAACGATGTAGCGGTGGAAGCGCTGGGGGAACAGCGCCAGGATCATGAAGCTGCCGATCATCAGCAGGACCATGAACATGCAGAAGCGCTCCCGCTCGCCCTCGGGCCCGCCGCGCCCGGCGAAGAAGCCGCGCCAGCGCCAGACCAGCGCCGCCACCACCGGCAGCGGGATCATGAACATGAGCCAGTCCGCGAAGTAGAGCTCCATGTTCTCGGGCACCAACATGATGTTGAACAGCGTCGATTGCCGTCCCAGCCGGTAGAGCAGCACGCCCGGCACGATGAGCGCGGCCGCCCACGCGCCGATGAGGGCCAGCCTCTTGAAGGGCACCGGCCTGTAGAGCAGGTAGCTGGCCAGCACCAGCGGCGGGCCCAGCGAGATGAGCAAAAGGTAGTTGGCGTGGAAGAGCACGCCCAGGGTCAGCCCGATGACGGCGGCGGGCAGCGCCTTGCGCCGCCAGTCGCCCAGGAAGCCCCAGAACAGGATGAGCATGAGCAGGGCGCCCGCCGAGTAGTAGCGCCCCTGGCGCGCGAAGAGCAGGAAGGGCACGCTCAGCGTGAGCAGCGAGGCGGAAAGCAGCGCCCAGGCCCTGTCGCCGAAGCGGCGCAGGATGAGCAGGTACGTCCCCGCGATGCAGGCCAGGCCCGTGAGCGCGAACAGGAAGCGGGACCAGAAGGCCGAGGTTCTGTCGATGAGCTGCCCCGCGGCGGACATGTAGATCTGCAGCCAGGGGGACCAGCGCCAGACCATGTCCGAGTCGAACTCGCGGCGCTCTTCCTGGGAGACGAGGTTCACGCCGTCGGTGACGTAGGGCACGCCGGTCTTGAGGACGTTGCGGGCCAGATTGGCCGTTTCGGCCTCGTCCTGCCACAGGGGGCGGTCGCCAAGGCCCTTGAAAATAAGGAACGCGGCCAGCAGCATGATCGCCGCGAAGATCGGGTCGCGCCAGGCACGCAGGGGTGTTTGGGTGGTGTTGGTCATGTTCAAAGCGGCCCGTCTGTAACCGCAAACGCCGGAGAAAACAAGGCCGGTGTTATTTGGGGTTGACAGGGGGTGGGCTTTGGGGATTAATCCCGCGTTCCCGATTTATCCTCGACGAGACCATTCGGAGGAATTCCCCGATGATGAACGGCAAGAAAGTGGTGGTGGTGATGCCGGCCTACAACGCCGCCGCCACACTCGAACGCACCTACGCCGAGGTGCCCAAGGACATCGTGGACGACGTCATCCTCGTGGACGACGCCAGCCGCGACAACACCATCGAACACGCCCGCAACCTGGGCATCAAGTGCTTCCTGCACGAGCGCAACTGGGGCTACGGACGCAACCAGAAGACCTGCTACTCCGAGGCCCTCAAGCTCGGCGCGGACGTGGTCATCATGGTGCATCCCGACTACCAGTACACGCCGCTGATCATCCCGGCCATGGCCAACCTGGTCACCTCCGGGCTGTACGACGCGGTGCTTGCCTCGCGCATCCTGGGGGGCTCCGCCCTGCAGGGCGGCATGCCCGTGTGGAAGTACGTTGCCAACCGCTTCCTCACCGCCAGCCAGAACATGCTCATGGGCGCCAAGTGCTCCGAGTACCACACCGGGTACCGGGCCTTCTCCCGCGAGGTGCTCGAGAAACTGCCCCTGTGGGAGAACTCGGACGACTTCGTGTTCGACAACCAGATGCTGGCCCAGACCATCTACTTCGGCTTCAAGATCGGCGAAGTGAGCTGCCCCACCAAGTACTTCAAGGAAGCAAGCTCCATCAACTTCCGCCGCAGCTGCATCTACGGCATGGGCTGCCTGAAGACCGCCTCGCAGTTCAGGCTGCAGAAGATGGGCAAGGCCGACTACAAGATCTTCGATCCCTGCGGGCGCGGCCTGAAGGATCAGGACGCCTCCTACTACTCCGACCAGACCCGGGAGGGCTGTGAAGGCTTGTACGAGGCACCTCGCAAGATTCGAAAGAAGCCCCCGGACGCGACGCGTCCGGGGGCTTCCGCTTTTTGGGGGAGCATGGGGAGGACGCGGGGCTCCGCCCCGCACCCCGCCAGGGGGATGATCCCCCTGGACCCCGCAACAGGGTGTTGCTCGCTCTGGAGAACCAGTCCGGCCCGTGTGTGCGCGCCTTGAGCAATGGGAAGTGGAGAACGGGGCAATTTCCCGCCCGTCGCGCATGGCTTCCAGATGACGGCAGCCCGATCACAAAACGGGCGGCGGGCGAAGCTGGGCTTCCAGTAGGGATGCAGCCGCCCGAAGACGGGAAGTGGCCGCAGGCATGGGGAGGAGCCCTTTACGGGATTCCAAAGGGCGAAGCCCTTTGGCCGCCGGAGGCTCTCAACAGCTCAACGGCCGCAATCCTGCTCTGTTATCGCCTCTATCTCAAATCGAACGCCGCCTTCATGGAGCCGCTGCCCTTCTTGTCGAACGAGGACTGGAAGGCCTGTTTCCAGTCCTCCAGCCTGAAGAGCCCGGTGAGCAGCCCCCGCGTGGGGTAGCCGCCCGAGGCCAGCAGGTCCAGGCAGACCTGGTAGGTCCGCACGCGCTCCCCGTTCCACAGGGCCGTCGAATACGCCATGGTCCCCGTGACCTTGAGCTGGCGGAACCACAGGCTGGAGACGTCCACGCCGGAGAGCGCCCCGGCGGTGCCCACCATCACGTAGCGGCCCCTGGCGCGCAGGGCCAGCAGGCCGTCCTGCACGGTGCGCGCGGAGGCCACACAGTCGAAGATCACGTCCGCGCCGCCCTCGATGTTGCCGCCGCCCATGGTGGTGGGCACGAAGCGCGCCCCCAGGGCCTTGGCCAGCTCCTGGCGGGAGGCCGAGCGCAGCACGGTGTCCGCGCCGCCCTCCTTGGCCAGCTCCGCCTGGAAGCCGTGGCGGGCAATGGCCACGATGCGGCCCTCGAAGCCCAGGGCCCGCAGGCAGCGCACCGCGTGCTGGCCGAGCACGCCAGCGCCCCAGACCAGCACGGTCTCGCCCGGCTCGGGGAAGTTCTCCAGCACCGGCTGGGCCACGGAGGCCATGGAGTCCACCAGCACGGCCTCATCGTCGCTGAGGCAGTCCGGCACGGGCAGTATCTTGGATGGGTGCGCGGCGGTGCGTTCGGCCATGCCGCCCGAGGCCGCGGCGTTGAAGCCCAGGGTGGAGCCGGGGGGCAGCGCCCCGTCCAGGAAATTTTCGCAGAGGTTGTAGTCGCCCCGGGCGCAGAAGCGGCAGGGGGGCAGCTCGCGCACGGCGCAGTCCAGCACGGGCTCGATGACCACGCGCTGGCCGGGAGCCAGCCCCGAGCCCTCGGGCGCGTTCTCCAGCACGCCAACGATCTCGTGGCCCAGGACCATGGGCAGGGAGGCGTAGGGCTCCAGCAGCATGGACTCGGCGCCCTTGAGCAGATTCAGGTCCGAGCCGCAGATGCCGCAGAGGCTCACGCGGACGGTGGCCCAGCCGGGCCGGGCCGGGGCGAAGGGCACCTCCGCCAGGGAGAGCGGGGTGACCAGATGGTGGAAGCGCCTGCGCTGCAGCTTGGAGAAAAATGCCGAGAGCAGGTAGCGCGGAATGGAGCGGCGATAGAGGAGGGCTTTCATGCACCGGGTTGTGTGGCAGGCGGTTCGCGCTGTCAAGGTTGACCCCGAGGCCTTCACCGGTTAGTAGACCCCGCTTCTTTGGGTTGACAAACCCCTCCCGATTCCTACACTGCGCCGTCGCCGACTTTTCGGCCTGCGAGGTTCCATGTCCAAGCGTTCAAGCATCGCCCTCGGCACCGTTCTCAAGAATTTTGCCCGCGTCTCCCGCCATCCCTGGATCGCATCCAGGCTGGTGGCCCTCGAAAAGGAGAAGATGCTCTTCAAGTGGCTCAACCCCAAGGCGGAGGAGGGCTACGCCCGCTCCATCCGGCAGGTCTCCGTGCGCATCACGGACATCTGCAACCTGCGCTGCCACACCTGCGGCCAGTGGGGCGACCAGGGCTTTCTGCACTGCGCTGACCTCAAGACCCTCAAGAAGTCCGAGGTGACGCCCGAGCGCTACCACCTGCTCCTGGGCGACCTGGCCAGCCACGGCCACTTCCCCTCCGTGTACCTCTGGGGCGGCGAGCCCACCATGTACAAGGGCTGGCTGGAGATCATCGAGCACGCCACCGCGCTGCGCATGCCCACCTCCATCGCCACCAATGCCACAGGCATCGCCAAGGCGGCAGAGCGCCTGGTGGCCGCGCCCATGTTCCTGCTGCAGATGTCCATCGACGGCCCCGACCCGGACACCCACAACGCCGCGCGCCCCTCGGCCGGCGGGGGCAACAACTTCCAGGACATCCTCGATTCCCTGGAGGCCGTGAACGAGGCCAAGAAGCGCACCGGCCGCAAGCTGCCGCTGACCGCCTCGCTGACCACCATCTCCCAGGCCAACGTGGGCCGGCTGGTGGACATCTACGAGACCTTCAAGGACAAGGTGGACCTCTTCGTGTTCTACCTCTCCTGGTGGATCGACGAGCAGAGCGCCGACGCCCACGAGGTGGACTTCAACCGCCGCTTCGGGTTCGCGCCCAAGCTGCACCGGGGCTGGGTGGGCGACTGGACCATCAAGGAGTACGCCACCCTCGACGCGCAGCTCAAGGAAGTGCTGGCCCGCTCCAAGAGTTGGGACAGCCCCGCGGTGAACATCATCCCCAACATCACCGGGGTGGACAACCTGCGCGAGTACTACACCGACCACTCCACCACCTACGGCTACAACCAGTGCATCTCGATCTACCAGGCGGTGGAGATCGACTCCAACGGCGATATGTCCCCCTGCCGTGACTACCACGACTACGTGGTGGGCAACGTCAAGGACCAGACCATCACCGAGATCTGGAACAACGAGAAGTACCGCAAGTTCCGCTCCAGCCTGCAGACCGAGGGGCTCATGCCCGTCTGCACCCGCTGCTGCGGCCTGATGGGCTACTAGGCCCTCCCGCTGTTCTCGTGCCGGGGCGCGTGCGCGCGCCCCGGCGTATTTTTGTCCTGAATATTGTGCGTCGTTCCCGCTGTCCGGGGCCGCGCGGGCGGCGAGGGCGGATATATTTGAAGAATATCCTGCCTCGCCGCC
>NZ_JAKZKW010000033.1 GCF_022808695.1 Fundidesulfovibrio soli | reverse complement strand
AGGCGCTGGACGATATTCTTCCGATATATCGCCCAGCGCCTCGCTGCGCAGGCCACCTGGCCAGACTCCAACACGAATACCCGCCCGGGGTTCCACGAGGCTTCAGCCCCTTGGCCGCCGGAGGCTTCAACCCCCGAAAATTTTCGTCTTCCTACGCGCCGCGCCGGTCCAGCACGCGGCGGCTCTTGCCGCCTTCCTCCTGGCTCAGGGAGCCGTGTTCGGTCATGCGCACGTCGAACCCGACCCCAAGCCCCGAGGTCAGGCGCTTCTTCACCGTATCCAGGAACCGCTGCTGGTCGGCCATGCGGTCGAACACGAAATTCTCGTCCACCTCCAGCTCCACGGTGGCGCGGTCCAGGCCGCCCTCGCTGTCCAGCACCACGCGCCACTGGGGCGTGGTGCCCTCGATCTCCAGCAGGATGGACTCTACCTGCCCCGGGAACACGTTCACACCCCGCAGGATGAGCATGTCGTCCACGCGGCCGCTGACCCTGGCCATGCGCGCGAGCGTCCTGCCGCAGGGGCAGGTTCCGGGCAGCAGGCGGGTGCGGTCGCCGGTGCGGAAGCGGATCAGGGGGAAGGCCTCCTTGGCGAGGGTGGTGATCACCAGCTCGCCTTCCTCGCCCTCGGCCACGGGCTCGCCGGTGGCCGGGTCCACCACCTCCACCAGGAAGTGGTCCTCGCTTATGTGCAGGCCGCTGCGCTCCAGGCACTCGCCCGCCACGCCAGGCCCCATGACCTCGCTCACGCCGTAGTTGTCGGTGGCGGTGAGCTTGAGCCTGTCCTCGATCTGGGTCCTGGCCGCCTCGGACCAGCTCTCCGCGCCGAACAGGCCGTGGCGCAGGTTGAGCGCGTTGGCGTTGACGCCCATCTCCTCCATGACGCGGGCCAGGTGCAAGGCGTAGCCGGGGGTGCAGACGAGCACGGAGGTCTTGAAATCCTGCATGATGGCGATCTGGCGGCGGGTGTTGCCGCTGGAGGCCGGAACCAGGGCCGCGCCAAGGGCCTCGGCGCCCTGCTGGAAGCCGAATCCCCCGGTGAACAGGCCGAAGTGGAAGGCGATCTGCACCACGTCCTCGCGGGTGACGCCGCCCGCCACCAGCACGCGGGCCACCAGGGAGGCCCACTTCTTCATGTCCCCCGCGGTGTAGCCCACCACGGTGGCCTTGCCCGTGGTGCCCGAGGAGGCGTGCAGCCGCACCACCTCGCGCAGGGGCACGGCGAAGAACCCGTAGGGGTAGGCGTCGCGCAGCACTGCCTTGGTGGTGAACGGGATGCGCGAAAGGTCGGAGAGGCTGCGGAAGTCGTCCGGGTCGATGCCCGCCTCGGCGAAGGCCTTGCGGTAGTAGGGCACGTTGCGGGCCACGCGGGTCAGCGTGGACTGGAGCCGCTCCAGCTGGAGCTGGCGCAGCTGGTCCCGCTCCATGGTTTCGTACTTTGGTTCCCAGATCATGGACGGCCTCGCTGCAATGGGTTGGCTTCCGGGGCGCGCGGTCCGCCCGCCCCGGGACTGAACGAAAGGACGGCTACTGTTTGGGCATGAACTGTCGCGTGATCGGCAGGTAGAGGTAGCTGACCTCCGCGATCTTGGTGTTGTCGTTGTAGGCCAGTTGGATAGCCACTTCGCCCGCGGTGTAGTCGAAACGCTTCACGTTCACCGTGGGCTGGCGGGCCGGGCCGTAGTTGGTGTCGAAATAGGCCTTGAGGGTGGTGTAGGCGCTGGGCCCCTGGGTGGAGAACATGGCCAGGCAGAATTTGTTCTTGTAGAAGCCGTAATGCAGCTCCTTGAGGGGCTGGCCCTGGAAGGTGCGGTCGTCGGCGTAACGCTTGTAGAGCTTCATCTCGCCACGGCTCTCGGTAGGGGCCATGCGCTCGATCTCGCCGAGGTCCTTGCCGAACTGGATGCCCTTGAAGTCGGTGACGAACTTGCCCTGGGCCAGGGCCGTGGAGGCCGCCAGGAACATCATGAAGGCGAATATGGCGATACGACGCATGCGGGATCACTCCTCTCGTGATTTGTCGCGCCCAAGGTATGCGCGCTGCACGTCCCGGTTGGCGAGCAGTTCGGAGGACTGGCCCTGCAGGATGACCCTGCCGGTCTCCAGAACGTAGCCCCTGTCGGCCACGGCCAGCGCGCTCTTGGCGTTCTGCTCCACCAGAAGCACGGTGAGCCCGCGCTCCTCGCGCAGCTGCAGCACGCGCTTGAAGATATCGCGGCAGACGGTGGGGGCCAGGCCCATGCCCGGCTCGTCCAGCAGCAGCATCTTCGGCCCGGCCATGAGCGCGCGCCCGATGGCCAGCATCTGCTGCTCGCCTCCGGAGAGCGTCCCGGCGGGCTGGCGGGCGCGTTCGCGCAGCACCGGGAACATGGCGTACACCGACTCCAGGTCCTGGTCCAGCACGGAGCGCGGCGTCTTGCCGTGGCGCGTGTAGGAGCCCAGGAGCAGGTTGTCGGCCACGGAGAGGGGCTTAAACACCAGGCGGCGCTCCGGCACGTGGGAGAGGCCCAGGCGCACGATTTTTTCCGGGGCGAAGCGGGTCACGTCCTTGCCGTCGAAGACCACCTGGCCCGCCTCGGGCCGCAGCAGGCCGGAGATGGCGGAGAGCAGGGTGGTCTTGCCCGCGCCGTTGGCCCCGATCAGGGCCACGATCTCGCCCGCGTCCACATGCATGGAGACGCGGCGCACGGCGCGGATGCGGCCGTAGGAAATGTCCAGGTTGGTCAGGGTGAGCATCAGTCCTCGCCCAGGTAGGCGGCCACCACCTCGGGGTTGTCCTGGATCTCGCGGGGGGTCCCCACGGCCAGGATGCGCCCGAAATTGAGCACCGTTATGCGGTCGGAGACGTCCATCACCAGCTCCATGTCGTGCTCCACCAGCACCACGCCGATGGAAAGCTCGCCGCGGATGCGCCGGATGATGGCCCCGAGCTGCTGGGTCTCCTTGTTGTTCATGCCCGCGGCTGGCTCGTCCAGCAGGAGCAGTTTGGGCTCCACGGCGATGGCCCGGGCGATCTCCAGCAGGCGCTGCTCGCCGTAGGGCAGGTCCGCCGCCGGGAGGTGCCCCTTGTGTGCCAGGCCCACGAAGTCGAGCTTCTCCTGGCAGAGGGCGGCCAGGCGCTTCTCCTCCCGCCGGAAGCGGGGGGTGCGCAGCAGGCTGTCCAGCAGGGTGTAGCCGGCGTGCAGGTGGGCGCCGGTCATCACGTTCTCGAGCACCGTCATGTTGGAGAAGATCTCCAGGTTCTGGAAGGTGCGCACCACGCCCGATGCCGCGCGCTCGAAGATGGGGCGGCCCGAGAGGTCGGCCCCGTCCAGCCGGACGCTGCCGCCGAGGGGAGTGACCGCGCCGTTGATCACGCCCAGCAGGGTGGTCTTGCCAGCGCCGTTGGGCCCGATGACGGAGGTGATGTCCCCCGCGCGGGCGGTGAGATCCACCTCGGTCAGGGCCTGAACGCCGCCGAAACGTACCGAAACGCCCCTGACTTCAAGCAGCTCAGCCACGGGAGTCCGCCTTGGGTTCGGGCTTGGGTTCGGGCTTGGGTTCGGGCTTGAGCTTGGCCTTCAGCACAGCGAACAGCTTGCCCAGGCCCCCGGCCAGGCCGGAGGGCATGAACATCATGCAGGCCACCAGCATGGCCCCGTAGATCAGGATGTCCATCTCCTCGAAGACGCGCAGGAATTCGGGCAGCGAGGTCAGGAAGAAGGCCCCGGCCACCGCGCCCCAGAGGCTGGCCATGCCGCCCAGCACCACCATGGTGATCAGCTGCACAGAAAAGTTGAACCCGAAGGAGGAGGGCGCCACGAAGGTCAGGTGGTGGGCGTAGAGCGTGCCCGCCACGCCCGCGTACACGGCCGAGAGCACGAACACGAAGCGCTTGTGCCGGGCGATGTCCACGCCCATGGCCTGGGCGGCCTGCTCGCTGACGTGGATGGCCCGCAGGGCGCGGCCCGTGCGCGAGTCGATGATCCTGCGGGAGACGAGCGTGGCCAGCCAGAGCACGCCCGCTGTCAGGTAGTAGTAGGCCGTGTCCGAGCTGAAGGTGTAGCCGAGGAGCTTCAGGCGTGGGATGCCCACGAACCCGGAGGGGCCGCCGGTGATGTTCACGGCCTCGTTGAACACGATGGAGACGATGATGCCGAAGCCCAGGGTGGCCATGGCCAGGTAGTTGCCCTGGAGCTTGAGCGTGGGCACCGCTATGAGCCAGGCCACAAGGGCGGAGACCGCGATCCCGGCCGGGACGCCCACCCAGACGGGCAGTCCGGCCGTGGCCGTGAGCACCGCCGTGGTGTAGGCCGCCAGGCCGAAGAAGGCAGCGTGCCCCAGCGACACCTGCCCGGCGTAGCCCATGAGCAGGTTCAGCCCCATGACGATCAGGGCGTTGAAGCAGCACAGGATGAGGATGTTGATGTAGTAGTCGTTGGAAAGGGCCAGCGGGGCGGCGGCCAGCAGGCACGCGAACGCGGCCATCTGCAGGGAGCGGGCGGAGGCGGCCACGGGCTAGACCCTGTCCGACTTGGGGCCGCCGAAGAGGCCCGTGGGTTTGACGAAGAGCAGCAGGAGCAGCACGATGAAGGCGAAGGCGTCCTTGTAGGCCGATGAGATGAACCCGGCCCCGAAGGACTCCAGCACGCCCAGGATCAGCCCCCCGGCGGCCGCGCCGAAGGGGTTGCCCAGCCCGCCCAGGATGCAGGCCGCGAAGCCCTTGAGCCCGAGCATGACGCCCACGTCGTAGGAAGTCAGGGTGATGGGGGTCAGGATGGCCCCGCCCACCGCGCCCAGGAACCCGGACATGCCGAAGGAGAACATGGCCATGCGCTCCACGGAGATGCCCATGAGCGCGGCGGCCTTGCGCTCGCAGGCGCAGGCCAGCATGGCCTTGCCGTGGATCGTGCGCGAGAAGAACAGCTTGAGCGCCCCCAGCACCAGGAGCGTGATGGCCAGCACCCACAGGCTCTGCGGCTGCACGGAGGCCTCTAGGATGCGCAGGGGCTTGGCCCCGGTGAAGGCGGGCAGGGCGAAAGTGTCCTTGCCCCAGACGAGCATGACCACGCCGCGCACCAGAATGGACACGCCGATGGTGATGATCACCAGGTTCACCGGCGCGGAGCGGCCCACGGGGCGGATCACGGCGCGCTCCATGAGGCACCCGGCCAGGGCGGAGCAGAGCACCGCCGCCAGGATGGCCAGGGGCAGGGGCAGCCCGGCCTTGAGCAGCACCACGGAGAGCATGCCGCCGAGCATCACGAACTCACCCTGGGCGAAGTTGATGATCCCGGTGGTATTGTAGATCATGGTGAAGCCAAGGGCGGTAAGCCCGTAGGTGGCTCCCACGGTCAGGCCGGAGACGAGGTATTGCGGTGCGCCGAAAAGCATGTGTGCGGTGGGGAAGTCGGCCGGGGTAGCCCCCGGCCGTCCGTTATTGGAGTATCTTCCAGTCTCCGCCCTGGATGATGACCATCTCGAAGGCGTTCTCGTCCAGACCGTTGTGGTCCGTGGGGGTGAAGCTGAACACGCCGCCGATGCCGGGGAAGGCGGTGACCTGCTCCAGGGCGTCGCGGATGGCCTCGGGCTTGTCTGACTTGGCGGTCTCGATGGCCTTGGCCAGCAGCTGCAGCGAATCCCACCCGTGGCCGCCGAAGGTGGACACGGGGGACTTGAAGCGCTCCTGATACCCGGCGGTGTAGGCCATGAGCAGGGCCTTCTGGGGCTGGGAATCTGGCAGCTGGGCGGCCACGATCAGGTGTCCGGCCGGGAGCATCAGTCCCTCGGCGGATTCGCCCGCCAGCTCGATGAACTTTTTGGAGGCCACGCCGTGGCTCATGTAGAGGGGTGTCTTCATGCCGAGCTGGGCGCGGTTGCGGGCCACCACGGCGGGGCCGGGGTTGGTGCCCCAGCAGATGATGGCGTCGGGTTTGGCGTCGGCGATCTTGGTCAGCTGGGCGGTCATGTCGGTGTCCTTGGGGCCGAAGACCTCGTCGGCCACCAGGGTGAAGCCCTGGGCGGGCACCAGCTCCTTGAGCACCTCGCGCCCGGCCTGGCCGAAGCCGTCGGACACGCTCAGGATGGCGATGTTCTTGTAGCCCTGGGCCTTGGCGTGCTTGAGGATGCGCCCGGCGGCGTGGCGGTCCGAGGGGGCCACCTTGAACACCCAGGGGTTCACCGGGTTGACGATCTTCTCGGCCGCCGACATGGATACCAGCGGCACCTTGGCCGCGGGGAACTTGTTCATGATGGCCAGGGTGGAGCCGGAGGTGGTGGCCCCGACAACGGCGCAGACGCCGTCCTTCTTGAGGAGCTTCTCGGCGGCCAGAACGGCCTTGTTCACGTCGGACTCGTCGTCGTAGAGCACAAGCTCCACGGGCCTGCCCAGGATGCCGCCCTTGGCGTTGATCTCTTCCTTGACCATCTCCAGGGTGTTCTTCTCGGGCTCGCCCAGGAAGGAGGCCGGACCGGAGACCGAGACCACCGCGCCGATCTTGATGGGATCGGCAGCGAAACCCTGCGCGGCCCAGAGAACGGCCGCCGCCACAAGACCCAGAATACGAAGCATCATGCGTCTCCCCTTGCCTGGCCGCGCAGGCATCCCGCGCGGCGCTTCACAGCAATGACGATATGGGTTCCCGCAGGCGCGGGCGCGGGGCGGCGCCTGCCACGCCGGGAATCACGCCTCTAGCGCAGCAGGACGAACTTCCCGCCCTTGATCTCGACCATGGCGAAGCTCGACGCGTCGAGCCCGTTGTGGTCGTTGGGCGAGAAGGTGAAGGTGCCCGTGGCGCTCACGAAGCCGGAGATCTTCTCCAGGCCGTCGCGCAACGCCTGCGGCGAGGTGTCCCCGGAGATGCGGGCGGCCTCGGCCAGCAGGGTGAGCGCGTCCCAGGCATAGCCCCCGAATGCCGACGGGGCAACGCCGAACTTCGAAGTATAGTCGGTAATGTAGCCGCTGAGAAGCGTTTTGTACGGGCCGTCGGGCATCTGGTCCGCCACGATGAGCCAGCTGGCGGGCAGCACCAGGCCTTCGGCGGCCTCTCCGGCCAGCTCGATGAACTTCTGCGAGGCCACGCCGTGGCTCATGTACAGAGGCGTCTTCATGCCGAGCTGGGCGCGGTTGCGGGCCACCACGGCAGGGCCGGGGTTGGTGCCCCAGCAGATCACGGCCTGCGCGCCCGCGCCGCCGATCTTGGTCAGCTGGGCGGTCATGTCGGTGTCCTTGGGGCCGTAGACCTCGTCGGCCACCAGCTCCATGCCGGCCGCGGGGATAAGCTCCTTGAGCACCTCGCGCCCGCTCTGTCCGTAGCCGTCGGACACGGTGATGATGGCCATCTTGGCGACGCCCGCGGCCTTGGCGTGGGCCAGGATGCCCTGCACGGCCAGGCGGTCGGACTGGGGGGTCTTGAATATCCAGGGAGTGACCGGATTGACGATCTTCTCCGCGGCGGACATGGAAAGCAGGGGGATCTTGGCTTCGGCGGCCTTGTTCATGATGGCCAGTGTGTTGCCCGAGATGGAGGGGCCCACGATGGCGGCCACCTGGTCCTTCTTGATGAGCTTCTCGGCGGCCAGCACGGCCTTGTTCACGTCGGACTCGTCGTCGTAGATGATGACCTCGATCTTCTTCCCGCCGATGCCGCCCGTGGCGTTGATGCGCTCCTGCAGCATGACCAGGGTGTTCTTCTCGGGCTCGCCAAGGAAGGAGGCAGGGCCGCTGGCGGAGAGCACGGCTCCGATCTTGAGGGTGTCGGAAGCCCACGCCGGGAGTAGGGAACACAGGACCAGACACAAGGCCGTGAATGCACGCCAAGCCATAGAACCAGCTCCTTCGAAGCGTTACGGGGTGGAAAGGCGGGAATAAAATGACCAAAGCGTCATTTCTTGGCCTGTTAGGCTACCGACAGATTTGGCGCCGGTCAAGGCGGCGGGGCTCGGTTTTCGTCTTTTTCATCCTAAATTGTACCAACTGCACCAATTGTATACCATTGAGGTATAGTATGCTGGGCCAGAGCGCGGATTCCCCCCATCCGGTTTCAGCCGTGCGGGTATGATTTTGATCGGCCCCGGCATTGACTGTCGTGCGCGATGCGCCATAATGACCCTGCTCCAGCCGCGCCGTTCTCCCCAGATTCCACAGATTCCACGGACGTTGTATGAAACTCCCCATACCGAACCAGTCGCATTTCCGCCACGGCCTCAAGACGGCGGGCGCGGCCGTCTCCGCCTACGCCATCACCGAACTGCTGAACCTGCCCCAGGGCTACTGGGCCGTGGTCAGCGTCATCGTGGTCATGCAGACCAACCTGGGCGGCTCGCTGCGCGCCGGGCTGAACCGCATCATGGGCACGGCCCTGGGCGCCATCATGGGCGCGCTGGCACTGGGCCTTCTCGGCACCCACCCCGCGGCGCTCGGGCTGGAGACGGGCCTGTGCATCCTGGTCTGCGCCTATTTCATCCACCTGCACGAGTCCTTCCGCATGGCCGGAATGACCGCCGCCATCGTCATCCTCATGGGCAACCAGGGCCACTCCATCGCCTGGGTGGCCTCCGCGCGCTTCTTCGAGATCACGGTGGGCGTGTGCGTGGCGCTGTTCTTCACGGCCTTCGTCTGGCCCTCCCGCGCGGGAAGGCAGCTCAAGGCGGGCGTGGTGAGCGCCCTGCACGACGAGGCCGCGCTGTACTCCATCCTGCTCTCCTGCCGTCGCGGGCAGGATTGCGACCCCGGCGAGGAGGCCGCCGCCATCGCCAAGTTGGAGAAGACCCGCGAGCGCAACCACCTCCTGCTGGAGGAGGCCAAGCGTGAGCCCGCCGGGTTGGCCGTGCGCGAGCAGATCACGGTCTCGCTCTTCAACTTCACGGAGCGCATCGCCGAGCATCTGCTCTCCATGGAGCACGCCGTACACCACGACGAGCTGGAGGAGCTGCACGGTTTCGTGGCCCGGGAGATGGACCTGCTGGCCCAGACCACCATCACGGCTATGACCCGCCTGGCCCTGGCCATCGGTGCGGACAGGCACCCCGGCCCTGTGGACGACGTGCTCCGGGCCATAGCCGAGGCCGAGGACGCCCTCTCCCGCCTGCGCATGGAGCGGGTGCTGCCCGGCTATACGCTGGAGGTGGTGATGCGCTTCTTCAGCTATTACTACAATATGCGCGAGGTCGCCGTGGAGCTGGCCGGCATGGCCGGGCGCGCGGCCCTGCTGGACGAGCGTTGATCTCATTCGACGCCGGAAACGAAGAAGGGGGGCCGAGGCCCCCCTTTTCTATTTGTGCTTGCCAGCCGCTGGCTGCTCGTGGGTGAGGCAGTGCAGGGTGCCGAAGCCCCAGACCAGGTCCACCGCGTGGATGCCCGTGACCGCGCGGTCCGGGAAACACTCCGCGATGATGCCCAGGGCGGTGCGGTCCTGCGGGTCGTTGAAGGTGGGCACCAGCACGGTGCCGTTGGCGATGTAGAAGTTGGCGTAGCTGGCGGGCACACGCACGCCATCGAAATACAGGGGCTCGGGCATGGGCAGGGGCACGACTTCCAGCTTGGAGCCGTCCTCCAGGCGCACGCCTTCCAGGCGCTCCCTGTTCTCCTCCAGGATGCGGTAGTTGGCGTCGGCCGGGTCGTTCTCCTTGCAGAGCAGGACCTTGTCCCGCGCCACGAAGCGGCAGAGGTCGTCCACGTGGCCGTGGGTGTCGTCGCCCGCGATGCCCTGGCCCAGCCAGATCACCTGCGTGACGCCCAGGTGCTCGCGGAACACGGCCTCGTACTGGGCCGCGTTCATGCCCGGATTGCGGGTCTGGGTGATGGGGTCCAGAAAGCATTCCTCGGTGGTGAGCATGGCCCCCTGGCCGTTGCAGTCGATGCCGCCGCCCTCCAGCACCACGCGCCTGCCGTCCCGCTCGGGTGCGGCTGCCTCCAGGCCCAGTTCACGGGCCACGGCCTGGGCCACCTGGGCGTCCAGCAGGTGGTTGGGGTACTTGGCCCAGCCGGTGAAGCCGAAGCAGACCGCCCTGGCGTTGGCGCGCGCCGCGTCCACGGTGAAGGCGGGGAGCATGTCGCGGGTCCAGCCACGGTCCGTGGGGATGTGGTGGAAGCGCACGTTCTTCAGGTTGGCGTCCACCTTCTCCAGCACGCGGCGGGCCTTGGCCTCCTGCGCTGCGTCGTCCACGATGACGCGCACGGTCTCGTAGCGGGCCAGCTTGCGCGTGATTTCACCGTAGACCCAGCCGATGGGGTGGAACTTGCCGGGCCAGTCCTCCCGGTTCTTGGGCCAGGCCAGCCAGGTGGCGGCGTGGGGCTCCCACTCGGCGGGCAGGCGGAAGGCGTCGGCTGCGGGCGATGATGCGGTCATGGAAGAGGGCCTCCGGCGGCCAAAGGGACTTCGTCCCTCTGGACTCCCGTTCCGCTTTGCAACGTTATCCCTCGAACGTCGCGAAGCGGAATAAAGTTTTTTGGAAGGGGGGTCCGGGGGGAGAACCTTTTGTTCACAAAAGGTTTCCCCCAGTCTTGGTCTTACTCGTCGATGAAGCGTTTCTCCAGCGGTCCGTAGGCGTCAATCCTGCGGTCGCGCAGGAAGGGCCAGTGGGTGCGGGTGGTGTCCACGAGCTTGGGGTCCACCTCGGCGAGCACGGTCTCTTCCTTGCCGATGGAGGCCTGGGCCAGGATGGTGCCCATGGGCCCGCAGATGAAGCTCGATCCCCAGAACTCCAGGCCGTCGCCGCCGCACTCGGGCACCTCGTGCCCCACGCGGTTCACGGCGGCCACGTAGCAGCCATTGGCGATGGCGTGGGCGCGCTGGATGGTGATCCAGGCGTCGCGCTGCTCCGTGCCGTACTGGGCCTTCTCGGAGGGGTGCCAGCCGATGGCCGTGGGGTAGAACAGGATGTGCGAGCCGCGCAGGGCGGTCAGGCGCGCGGCCTCGGGGTACCACTGGTCCCAGCAGATGAGGGTGCCGATGGGGCCCACGGGGGTGTCGAAGCGCTTGAAGCCCAGGTCCCCGGGGGCGAAGTAGAACTTCTCGTAGAAGAGCGGGTCGTCGGGGATGTGCATCTTGCGGTAGACGCCGTTGATCTCGCCGTCCGGGCCGATGACGGCCAGGGAGTTGTGGTAGAGCCCGGCGGCGCGGCGCTCGAACAGCGGGGCCACGATGGTGCACCCGGCCGCCTTGGCCGCCTTGCCCAGGGCATCGGTGGTGGGGCCGGGGATGGGCTCCGCCAGGGAGAAGAAGGCGTGGTCCTCGCTCTGGCAGAAATAGGGCGTGGCGAAGAGCTCCGGCAGGCAGATCATCTTCGCGCCCTGGGACGCGGCTTCGGCGCAGAGCTGCGCGGCTTTTTCTATGGAGCGCCCGGGAGTGTCGGCCGGTGCCATCTGGACCAGGGCCACGGTGTAGGGCTTGTGATGGGGCATGGGAGTTCCTCGGGTGTCGATGATGGAGACCGATCTTGTAGCCTGTGGGGCGGTGCTAGGCAAGGCCGAGGCGGCCCAGGCCGTCCCACACCAGTTGCGCCGCCGCCAGCCAGAGCAGCAGGCCCAGCGCGCGCATGGTCCAGACGTAGCCGTTGCCCGCCAGGAAGGCGGCGAAGCGCGCCGTGAGCCAGGCCAGGGCCAGGTTCACGCCGATGAGCAGGGCGTAGAACCCCAGCAGGAAGGACGCGGCCGCCCCTGCCGATGCCGCGTAGGCCATCAGGATGGTGGGCGCGCCCACGGTGCCCCAGAAGATGATCATCTTGGGGTTCAATATGTTGGTGGCCAGCCCCTTGCGCCAGGAGCCCGCGTCCCCGGCGGGCGGGGCCAGGTTGAGCGGCCCCGAGCGCAGGCAGGCCCATCCGAAGCGCAGCACCACCACGCCGCCAGCCAGCGAGACCAGCCCCATGAGCCACTTCTGGCCGGAGAAGGCCTCCAGCACCAGGATGCACAGGGCCATCACGGGCAGGTCCGTGAACAGGGGGGCCAGGGCCACCTTGGCCCCCTCGCGCGGGCCGTGCACGATGGTCTGGGCGCAGATGAGCATCTGCAGCGGCCCCGGGGTCAGCCCGGCGGCGAGGCCCAGGGTCACTCCGGTGAGCAGGAACGCGGCGGCGTCATTCAAGGCGGTTTCCTCCAGAAAGCGGAGGTGCTACAAAACGCATCAAACATCCCTTGTCAAGAACTGGAGTCCTCATGACCACGAAGCCGCTCGAGATGACAGAGGAACTGGTGGCCTACGTGCGGGCCATGCAGATCAAGGAGCCGGAGATTCTGGCACGTCTGGCCGAGGAGACCTCGAAGGACGTCAAGGCCCACATGCGCCTGGGCTGGGAGCAGGGCCGCTTCCTGATGTTGCTGGCCCGGCTGACCCAGGCCAAACGCACTTTGGAGATCGGGGTTTATACAGGCTACTCCGCCCTGTGCGTGGCCCTGGCCCTGCCGCCCGAGGGGCGCATCACGGCCTGCGACGTCTCAGTGCCCTGGACCGACGTGGCCCGCCGCTACTGGCGCGAGGCCGGTGTGGAGCAGAAGGTGGACCTGCGCATCGCCCCCGCGCTGGACACCCTGGAGAGCCTGCTGGACGCGGGGCTGGCCGGAACCTACGACATGGCCTTCATCGACGCGGACAAGGGCAACTATCAGAACTACTTCGACAAGTGCCTGGCCCTGGTGCGGCCGGGCGGCGTAGTCGCGGTGGACAACACCCTCTGGTACGGCCGCGTGGTGGACCCGGACAACAATGACCCCGAGACCCTGGCCATCCGGGCCTTCAACGAGCGCATGCGCAACGACAGGCGCGTGGACGCCTGCCTCACCGCCATCGGCGACGGCATGACCCTGGCGGTGAAGCTGGGGTAGAGGGTATGGGCCGGTAGTCAGGCCGAGGTGCAGGGGAGCGGGAGTCCGGCCTTGGCCAGCACGTCCCGGGCAAGCGCCTTCCAGACATCATCCGGCTCCCAGATGGTGAGCACCTCCTCCCAGGCGGCGTCCGGCGCAAGGCCCTCCTCCAGCACGCGGTAAAGCGCCACGAACAGGGACGCCCGCCAGTTCTTGGCGCAGTGCACCAGGGTTCTGACCTGCCTGCGGGGGGCCAGCCAGGCCCGGAAGGCCTCGAAATCCTGGAGGGCGGGCGCGTCCCAGGCCACGGGCAGCCAGGTGAAGCCCATCCCGGCCCTGGCGCACAACTCCGGCTCGTCGGGCAGGTGCCCGGTGGAGGCGTCGGTGGCCAGGTTGATCACTTCCCTGAAGCCTTCGGCGGCCAGGGCGGCGAAATCCTCGGCCCGGGGCTGCCCCGCGCAGGAGAGCAGGGCGTCCACCTCGACATAGTTGAGGATTTCGTCGGCGCACCCCATGCTTACTTCCCGGCGGCAGCCAGCTTGGCCAGGTCCAGTTGCTCGGCGATCTTCTTGAGCAGTTCCACGTCCGTGGTCCCGGAGGCATGCACGGTCACGGCGAAGCGCGGCGGCACCATGAGCACCAGGTCCGCCTCGTTCTCCTTGGGATAGGTGTACACCGCGCCCTTGAAGCCCTTCACGGTCAGGGGCTTCACGGACTGCTCGGGGCTCTCCATTTCGATCTGGCTCACTGCGCCCATGGCCGCGCCCATGGCCGGGCCTCCGTCGAACACCGCCACCTCGATGCGGCTCTCGCCCTTGGTGAACTCCTGGGTGGCCTCGCTGGCCTCAAGCGGCGAGCGCACGGTCTGGCCCGTGGGTTCCCCGGGGGTCCACCCCGGCAGGCTGATGGTGAGCATGGAGATGAGCTGCTTGTAGTGGACGGGTTCTGCCTGGACAGCGGAAGCGGCCAGGAGGGTGAAACAGAAGAGCGTGACGGACAGGGCGCGCATGCGCATGGGTGCCTCCGGGAATTCGGTGTTGGACGTGTTTCCCAGATACCGGCCGTTTTGACAACCGCGCAAGCGGCCGGGCAGGTCATCTTGGATGCCCGGCCAGGCGCTTCCCGGTTGCGCGGGGTGGGTGTTTTGTCCTAGTGAGGGAATATGGTTACAGCCAGCGCACCCCATTGCCGGGCGACGGTCCTTGCGGCGGATATCGGCGGCACCAGCGGACGGTTCGCTCTTTTCGCCATGGGCGGGGAGTCCCTGGCCTTGGCCGCCCGGGTGGAGCTGCCCAGCGCAGCGGCGGGCGGCTTCGAGGCCCTGGTCCGCTCAGCGATGGACGCCCTCGCCCCCTCTGGGCGGGACCTGCCCGCACCCTCGGCGGCGGTGCTGGCCGTGGCAGGGCCGGTGCGTCAGGGGCGCTTCTGCCTGCCGCCCAACATCCCCTACACCCTGGACCTGGACCTGCTCCCTTCCGGGCTGCTGCCCGCATCGAGCCTGCTGGTGAACGACTTCACCGCCCAGGCCCACGGGTGCCGCGTTCTGGGCGTGGAGGGGTCCGACCCGGTGCTGCCCGGAACCATGGACGCAGCCGAAACGCAGGCAGTAGTCGGCCCCGGCACGGGGCTCGGCAAGGCTGCGCTGATCCCTGACGGGCGGGGCGGTTTCGTGGTGGGGAGTTCCGAAGGCGGCCACGCGGCCTTCCCGTTCAATGCCGGGGAGGAGCGACTCTTCCAGGATTTCGTGCTCAGGGCCACGGGCGAGCCTTTCGCCCGCTGGGAGACCGTGGTCTCGGGTTCCGGCCTGGCGCTTCTCAACCGCTACCTCACGGGCGAGGTTCTCGCCCCGGCCCAGGTGTCCGCCTCGCTGAACGCCGAAGCCGCCACCACGGAGTGGTTCGCCCGCTTCCTGGGCCGGGCCTGCCGTGACTATGTGCTGGAGGTGGTGGCCAGGGGCGGGGTGTACGTCTCCGGCGGCGTGGCGGCCAAAAACCCGCTGTTCCTGAGCCACTGGGCATTCGAGAGGGAATTCCGCGCCAGCCACACCCACCCGGAGCTCATGGCCGGGGTGGGCGTACGCCTCGTGCGGGACCAGAACGTGGGCCTCTGGGGCGCGGCCGCGCTGGCGCAACGGCTGGCCGAGCCAGTCTGCGATCAGCGGTTGTCGAGATAGCGCCCCAGGCGCGACAGACCTTCCTCGATGTTCTCCACCGAATTGGCGTAGCTGAAGCGCAGGTAGCCCTCCGCTCCCGGTCCGAAGTCGATGCCCGGGGTCACGCCCACGTGCGCCTTTTCCAGTATGTCGCGGGCCAGGGCCAGGCTGTCCTGCCCGATGTGCCGGGCGTCGGCCAGCACGTAGAACGCGCCCGTGGGCTCCACCGGGGCCTTGAGCCCCAGCTTGGCCAACCCGTCCAGCATCACCCTGCGCCGCCTGCCGTACTCGGCCACCATGGCCGCCACATGCTCCCCGCACTGCTCCAGGGCGGCGATGCCAGCCCACTGCGCCACGGAAGACGCGCTGATGAAGAAGTTCTGCTGCAGCCGCTGCAGGGCGGGCATGTACTTCCTGGGCGAGATGACCCAGCCCAGCCTCCAGCCCGTCATGGCCCAGAGTTTTGAGAATCCATTGAGCACGAAGCAGTTGTCCGTGAACTCCAGGGCGCTGGCGGCCCGGCCCTCGTAGGTCAGGCCGTGGTAAATCTCGTCGGAGACCAGCAGCGTCCCGGTCTCGCAGATGGCCTTGAGGTCCGCCTCGGGGATCACCGTGCCCGCCGGGTTGGCCGGGGAATTGAGCACCACCGCGCGCGGCGAATCGGCCAGGCAGGGGGCCAGGCTGGCCGGGGTGAACTGGAAGCCGTCCTCGGCGCGGGTGTCGGCGCGGCGAACGCGGCCCCCGGCGTAGGTGATGAAGTTGGGGTAGCAGGCGTAGTGCGGGTTGGCCAGGAGCACCTCGTCGCCCGGGTGGATCAGGGCCGAGAAGGTGAGCAGCATGGCCGGGGAGGTGCCGGGGGTCAGCAGGATCTGGTCCGGGTGGACGTTCACCCCGTAGGTGCGCTCGTAATAGGCGCAGATGGACTCGCGCAGCACGGGCAGGCCCAGGGAGTGGGTGTAGTGGGTGTGGCCGTCGCGGACGGCCTTGGCCGCGGCCTCCTTGACCGGTTCCGGGGTGTCGAAATCAGGCTCGCCGATCTGGAGGTGGATGATGTCCTTGCCTTCGCGCTCCAGCGCGCAGGCGCGCTCGAGGATATCCATGACCAGGAAGGATGAGATGGCTTCGCAACGTGGGTTCGGCATGGTGCTAACCGCCTGTATGTAAGAAACTTGAAGTACGGACACATGATTCACGGCCGGACGGTTCGATCCGTATTCGGCCCGGGAACCCCGTACTGCCGGGATACGTCCACGCCTGAATCCGAGGCGACGTCCAACATCATGAAAATACGGCTGCAAGGAGGGTGAGTCATGAACAGTCTGACGGCGGGTGCGTGCTTCCGCATGGCGTCCGCGTCCCTGAGCCGGGCTCGCTCCCTGGCCGAACCAGGGGACCGGTGCGCACTACCAGCAAAGCTGGGCCAAGTCGACAGCCGCATAGGCGGCCACTTGAGCCGTTTCACGCCGGACCGGTCGTAAGAAACGCGGGAACACCAGCTTCCATAATCCACATTTCAGGGCCTAGCGCAATCAGGAATTATACCAGAGTGGGGAAATGAAGCCGTAAACGTGCGGTTGCGGTGCGGATTTGGCGAGCAGATTCATAGCAGTGTCCTTGGTGCGGATAGTTACTAAGGAGTATGACTGTGCAAAGCTTGCGCTGTGATGCACTGATGTGTGCTGAATTCAACATGTTCATGGATGATGCGCTTGTGAGTTGTATGGTGATTTTGTATCAGTTTGTTGTATTGTGTGCGTGATTCGTTGACTTGCTCGCAATAATTTACAATACATGTGACCGAAAACTCTCTTTTGCGGATATCCCGCACTCGATCCCAGGCGACTTACCATTTTTAACAGACCAAGGACAGGAGGAGGGTCGCATATGAACCGTCTTGCTGCTGGGTTTGTGTTGTGTCTGGCCTTCGGCCTCCTCGCCGGAGGCTGCGCCCCGGCTAAATTCAAGGAACCGCTGGCGAACTACCAGCAAAGCGTGGCCACATCGACGGCGGTGCTGGAGGCGTATTACTCCGGCCTGAACCAGGCCGACCGGACCGAATACCTGAGCGCCCGGCTCTACAATCCTCAACTCGAAGTATTGATCAAACAGGAAGTGCCTACCCAGGACCCTTTGAAGAAAAAGCAGTCGGAATATACGCCACTCATCGGTTCCGGCTTCAGCCCAGCAGGGATCAAGGTGCGCATGGACCTGTTGAACCATTTGGCCGTGCTGGGGCAGCGCCTCTCCGAGTTGGCGGGCAATACTGCTCCAACTCAGTCGGGGGCATCTCTCCAGGCTCTTTCCGGCGGCTTCTTCTCTCTGGTTGAGAAGATCAACAAGGCCGCAGGCACCCCCGACAGCATGTCGAGCTACGCCGATCCGGTGGGGAAACTGCTCAACATGTGCATGGAAGCAGGCATGACGATATACAGGGACAAGCAGGTGGCGGAGTTCATCAAACAATCCAAAGATCCCGTCATGGCCATTCTGAACGCCTTGGATGCCGATTTGACCGCCCTAGGTGGGCTGACCGCCGACCAATATCTTGAGCAGGTCAAGAACGCGGCAAGTTCGTACAACAAGGAAAGACGTTCCAGCAGGATGACCTTCGCGGAGCGGGAGCATCGTTTGGAGATGATCGACCTTCTCGCTCAGAAGTATGTCGCGGCGCAGCTCAACAATCCAGCAGATCTCGTAAAGAGCATGAAGAAGTCGTTCATACAGCTTGCCGATTACGCCGAGCACTACACCGACGTGAAGAGCCTAGAAAGGCTCAAGGCAGAACTGAGTGCCCAGGCTGATTTTGTGTCTCAGTTCGCCGAACAAGTGGCGAAGATTGTCGCCATCAATCCCCAGTAATGTATGCCGGGAGGCACTATGAGCGATAAAGAATCCGTGTTGGAAGAATTGCGTCGGAGGTACAGGGAACTGGCCGAGAACGCTCTTGACGGCAGTTTCACCGAGGCTGAGAGGGATGGCTTCGACCGCCAGGCCAGTAACCTACTCTACCAGGAGAGGCGCTACGTGCAGGCGCAGTTCAATGGAAAAGAAAAGGAACTGGCGGATATCGCAGCTGAAGTGGGGAAAATCGAAGGAGAAATATCAAAGGCGAACGAGAAAATGAAAAAGATTTCTGACGTACTCTCAAACGTCGCCCTCGCCATTGTGCTGATTGGCAAGGCGCTGGACAAGGTCCTGGTCTGACCCCCCTTGCCCCGCCGCCTCCCCCAGGCTATCCTCCAAGGCCGCCCAACCGGGCGGCCTTTTTCCATGTTTTGAGCGAGGATACCATCATGCACGAAGAATCCCTTGGCACCGTCATCCGCGACTACCTCACCGGCGAGGAGTTGGAGGAGACCTCCTACGAGATCTACCGCCAGGGTCTGGCCCGCATGCTGGTGGAGGAGCGGGGCTACCCCCGCGAGTCCCTAGTGCCCAAGGTCGGCGTCTGCTTCCCCGTCGACGGGCAGGACTACACCCGCATGGTGGATATGGCCGCTCTCGGCCCCGACGGCGCGCCCCTGATGCTTGTGATCTTCTGCTCGGGCGAGCCGGGCAGCTACGTGCGCGAGGCCCTGGCCGCCGCCCGCCTGCACGTGCCCCCCGCGCCCCTTGTGCTGACCACCGACACCAAGACCGCCGTGCTGGCCGCCTCAGGCTCCGGGATCGTGCTGGGCGAGGGCTTGCGGGCCATCCCCCATCATGCCGATCTGGCCGCCCTGGCAGACGCCAACCCAGTTCCGCCACTCACGGAGGACCGGGCCGAGCGCGAACGGCGCATCCTCTTCGCCTATTCCGAGATGCTCTCCGGAGGCTGCTGCACCGGCGCGTGCAGGCCCAAGGCCAGAACCTAGTCCGGCGACCCCGCAAACAGGGAAACATCTCTCAAGCGACATTACAGTTCGACGGCGGTCGCGCCGTCGCCCCCCGAGGGTACGCGACCAAATCGGACAGGCGCGACCCAGTATTCAGCAAGCACGAAAAAGCCCGCCCCGGACAGACCGGAGCGGGCTTTCGCATTCTATGTGCAGGCCGGAGGGCTAGATGGCGTCGTCCCCGGTCTCTCCGGTGCGGATGCGCACCACGTCGTCCACGGGTATGATGAATATCTTGCCGTCGCCCACTTCGCCGGTCAGGGCGGCCTCGCGGGCTGCCTTGACGACCTTGGGGGCCATCTCGTCGGAGACGACCACCTCGATCTTCACCTTGGGCACGAAATCCACCTGGTATTCGGCGCCGCGATAGATTTCCTTGTGGCCGCGCTGGCGTCCGAAGCCCTTCACCTCACCTGCGGTCATGCCTTTCACGCCGATGGCGGTGAGGGCCTGCTTCACGTCTTCGGTCTTATAGGGGCGCGTGATGATTTCGATCTTCTTCATTGCCTGCTCCTTGCCCTGCTCGGTAGTGGGTGGCTATTCGCCGTATGCCGCTTCGTTGTGCTCCGCCACGTCCAGGCCAACCCCTTCCTGATCCGGGGTGAGGCGCAGGCCCATGGTCGCGTTGACGGCCTTGAGGATGGCGTAGCTGACGATGAAAGCATACGCGCCCACGATGGCGATGCCAAGGGCCTGGATGCCCAATTGCGCGGGATTGCCGAAGAAAAGTCCGTCCGCTCCCGCGGGGTTGACCTGCTTGCTTGCGAAGAGGCCCGCCATGAGCGTGCCCAGCAGGCCGCCCAGGCCGTGGATGCCCACAACGTCCAGGCTGTCGTCGAAGTGCAGCTTGCTCTTGAGCACCACGGCCCAGTAGCAGCAGAGCCCGGCGGCCAGGCCGATGACCACGGCCGCGTTGGGGCCCACGAAACCGGCGGCCGGGGTGATGGTGGCCAAGCCGGCCACAGCGCCCGAGGCCGCGCCCAGGGTGGTGGGCTTGCCCTGGTAGAGCCATTCCATCACGGTCCACATGGCCATACCCGCCATGCCGCCCAGGTGCGTGGCCACGAAGGCCGACCCGGCCACGCCGTCGGCGGCAAGGGCGCTGCCCGCGTTGAAGCCGAACCAGCCGAACCAGAGCAGGCCGGTGCCGAGCAGCGTCATGGGCAGGTCGTGGGGGAAGAACTGGCGCCTGCCGTGGTCGCGCCTGGAGCCGATGATCATCACCGAGGCGAGGGCCGCCGCGCCGCAGGTCAGGTGCACCACCAGGCCGCCGGCGAAGTCCATCACGCCCATCTCCTTGAGCCAGCCGCCGTTGCCCCAGACCCAGTGGCACACCGGGTTGTAGACCAGCACCGTCCACAGCAGGCTGAACACCACGAAGGAGCTGAAGCGCACGCGCTCGGCGAACGCGCCCGTGATCAGCGCCGGGGTGATGACCGCGAACATGCACTGGTAGATCATGAACACGGCGTGGGGGATGGTGGGCGCGTAGTCCGGGTTGGGGGCCGCGCCCACCCCGGCCAGTCCCGACCAGGCCAGCGTGCCGATGAAGCCGCCGCCGGCGTCCGGCCCGAAGCACATGGAGTAGCCCAGGTAGACCCACTCGATGCTCACCAGGGAGATCATCACGAAGCTCTGCATGATAGTGCCCAGCACGTTCTTGCGCCGGACCATGCCGCCGTAGAACAGGGCCAGCCCCGGGGTCATCAGCAGCACCAGGGCCGCGCTGATCATCACGAATGCGGTGTCGCCCGCCTGGATCATCGGAGTCCTCCTGTTGGACAGCTGGCGCGCGAGCGGGCGATACGCCAGAAAAACGCGCCAATCGCGTCCCTGGGCGGCTCTCTGTTTCCGCAACGCCCAGCCTGGGCGTGACGGAAGGGCTCTTGTGCCAAATTATTTGTGTTTACGGTGTGATGTGGCGTTACAAATTTGTCAGTAAGCCACAGGCAGAAAGGGTTATTAACAAAGTTGTACTATGGGCACAAGGTGCCGGGCGGCATAATTCTTCAAAAATGAACATTCTTGCTCGGAAACGGCCGGATATGTGCGTTATTGAAGCAATCCTGGCGGGATGGAGCCTGACAAGGCCACAAGTCGGCGGATCGGCTTGGGCGGGAGCGCGCCAGCGAAGGGCTGCCCGCGCAGGGGCGGGGCGGCGTTACGGGAGGGTGGTAGGGCGGGAAGCGCCCAGGGCTCTCGCTTCCGGGGGCAGGGCTCTTCCGGGAGGATTGCGCCGGGGCTGGCGGCGGATTGACAGCATCGGCAGAAACACGCCGGACCGGGCGGCGTCGCGCACCCGGCGGAGCAGGGTCGGGCTACTCCTCGTCGGTGGAGATGCAGTCGTTGGGGCAATAGGCGATGGCCTGGCGGATGGTCTCCGCAGGGGCTTCCTCGGCCAGTTGGATGGGCTGGTCTGTGAGGGGGTCCATCTCGAAGACTTCGGGGGCCACTTCGGCGCAGGCCCCGCAGCCGTGGCAGGGCACGATGTTCAGGTACACGGGCTTGAGGTCGTGGTCGTCGCTCATGGGTGCTCGCTTTGCTTGTTGCCCGCCGCGGTTCGCGGCGGTAGGGAGGGACATCGCCCCGGAAACATGTAGGATGCGGGGCAAATTTGTCAACGCGCCAGGTACCATGATCTGCAACCGTTGCGGCGGAAACAACCCGGACGACGCCCTCGCCTGCCGGGGCTGCGGGCACAAGCTCCAGTCGGGGGTGCATCATCGCCCGGAGCCCGAGGCGGACTCCGGGCGGATGGAGCTGCTGGCCCCGCTCAAGGGGCCGGGGCCTGTGGCGCGTCAAAGGCGGCGGCGCTGCCTGGAGGCCTGGGCCGTGGCGCTGCTGGTGGCGGGCGGAGGATACGCACTCCTGGAGGCGCACCTGGCCTGGCCGGTGTTTCCCCTTGCCGGGCTGGGGGCGGCTTACGGGTGGCTGCGGGGCATCGGCTGGAAGGATTGAGCTTTAGAGGGGGGGGCTCCGGCGGCCAAAGGGCTTCGCCCTTTGGAATCCCGTATTGAAAGCTCTGGTTTGCTGTGGTTGGAGTCTCCCCTGCTGGGGCGTGGGCGGCGGCGCACCCCGATATATCGGAAGAATGTCGGGGTGCG
>NZ_JAKZKW010000032.1 GCF_022808695.1 Fundidesulfovibrio soli | reverse complement strand
CCCCGCAAGAGGGACTTCGTCCCTCTTGACTCCCTTATCGCTTCGCAGGGGGGAAGGTGACGCCGGTGTTTAGAAGGGTTTCATTGTCGCCAGGCGCGAGTCGTCGAAACGAATGGAAAGCGGGAATAATACGGGATTCCAAAGGGCGAAGCCCTTTGGCCGCCGGAGGCCTTCCTCCCCGCCAACTCCCGCGACTACCCCAGCCTGTCCGCCAGCCGCCTCAGCAGCGCCGCGGCTTTGGCCCGGGTGCCTTTCCGGGACTTTCGCGCCGCCCCGCCGTGCCTGGCCAACTCCGGCAACCTCTCCAGGATCGCCCGGGCGGCGATCTCGGCTCCGGCGCTGGTCAGCCCGGCGCACTGCGCGAAATGCTCCTTGGGCTTCCCCTTCACATTCTTGATCAGCACCCGGCAGCAGGCCGAGCCGTGCGCGCCCTTGAACCTGTCGTGTATCTCGCGCGAGACGCGGCGCACCTCCGCCGGGGGCAGGCTCCCGGCCAGAAACCAGGAGGCCGCCAGCACGGCCCCGGACATGGCCCCGCATACGCACCCAGCCTCCCCAAACCCCTGGCCGAAACCCATGGTCAGGCCCCTGGCCCGCTCGCGCTGGAGCCCACCGCCCAGTCCCTCGTTCAGGGCGCAGAATATGGCCTCGGCACAGTACATCTCTCGGGATAGAAACAAATCCTTCGCAACATCCGCCAAATGTCCGATCAGCGTTTCATGCATGGACACTGGGTGGCAGCAGCGGGCGCAAAATGCAACCCAGGTTTTCCCGATGCCTCGGGGGCCTCTCCATCGCTCCCCCCAATCCTTGATTTGACGCCCAAGCAGCGCTACAAGACGCGAATCCCACGCACATCCTCACAAGGGTTCACCCTCATGATCACCACCCGCACCTGCAGCGTGCTGTCCATCCTTCTCCTTCTGGTTCTCTCCGGCTGCGCCGGCATGGATATGTTCGGCAAGGACGCCCCGCCCACCAACGCCCAGGAGCAGGCCGTGCTCCAAAACAAGGCCGACGAGGCCTGGCGTGCGGGCAAGCGGGAGCGCGCCCTGACCCTCTACCAGCTGGTGCTGCAGGGCCAGGCCCTCACCCGCGAGGCCAAGCTGATGGCCCTGGAGCGAAGTGCCCGCCTCGCCCTGGATCTGGGCCGGGGCGCGGAGGCCAAGCAGTCCCTGGAGTCATGGGCCGCCGTGGAGCCCAAGGCCAAGTCCACCTGGGAGTGGACGGAGCTGATGGTGGCGGCCATGGACCTCACCGGGCAGGACCGGCAGGCCGAGGAGCTGCTGGCCAAGATCATCCAGACGAAGGGGGCGGCCTTCTCCTTCACCAGCCAGGCGGGCATCGAGCTGGCCCGGCGCTACGCCTCCCGCGATTTCGCCAGCCAGGCCTCGCAGGTGCTGCGCACGCTGCACGCCAAGGCCCCCAACCGCAAGGCCCGCGCCCAGTTCGAGGCCGACACCGCGCGCATGCTCTCCAAGCTGGAGCCCCGGGGCCTGGCCGCCATGCTGACCACGGTCAACGACGCCAACCGCAACGTCTTCCCCTACAACCTGGCCGCCTTCGAGGACGCGCGCCGCACCGCCCTGTACAACCCCGGCGAGATGGGCCGCGCCCAGGAGCTGGCCGACAGGCTGGCCAAGTCCTCCGACCTGGCCGACCGGGGCCTGCCCGGGCGCATCCTGGCCAAGGGCGTCGAAGCGTCCACAGGCACCGTGTCCGAGGCCCCGCCGCTGCCCGAGAGGGACCTGGAGCCCGTGAAGCCGGGCGCCGTCTCCGTGGCCATGCTCCTGCCCCAGACCGGGCAGCTGCGCGGCCTGGCGGGCAAGGTGCTGGCCGGGGCCAACGCGGCCAGGGCCCAGCTGGCGGCACAGGGCATCCAGGTGGACATCCGCGTCATCAACACCGACGACCCAAACTACGTGGACCAGCTGGTGGCCCTGCCCCACGAGGTCATGCTCGTGGGCGGCCCCATGCACGCCAGCTACTTCAAGAACCTGCCCCAGAGCGGCGAACTCTCCCGCCGCGTGTTCCTCTCCTTCATGCCCGAGGTGGCCGACGCCGAGGAAGGCAGGCAGATCTGGCGCTTCTTCTGGAGCCCGGCCGACGAGGTCAACGCCGTGCTGAACATGCCCATCGAGGAGGGCCTGAACAAGTTCGGCGTGCTCTACCCCGAGGACCGCATGGGCAAGCGCCTGGCCGACGCCTTCACCTCCGCCGTGGCCGCGCGGGGCGGCGAGGTGACCTCCATCCAGCCCTACCCGCCGCAGGACGTGCCCAAGTGGGGCGAGATCGTGCGCACCATGGTCAGGGCCACGCCCAAGGGCACGGACGGCAAGAGCTTCAACGTGCGCCCGGACTTCCAGGCCGTGTTCATCCCGGACGAGCTGCAGCGCGCCGACCACATCATCGGCCAGCTGCAGTACTACCAGGCCGACTCCCTGATCATCCTCGGCCCCCAGCTCTGGACCGAGGCCCTGGGCGGCGGGCAGAAGCCCAACATCTCCCCGCCCAACTACCGCTACGCCTTCTGCTCCGGGGCCTGGTGGGCGCAGTCGCCCTCAAGGGCCGTGACCGAGCTGCGCACCCAGCTGACCAGGGACAAGCAGGGCGAGCCCGACTTCTGGAGCGCCCTGGGCTTCGACTTCATCCGCCTGGCCGCCAATGTGGGGGCCATGCCCAAGGACCCGGCCCCCTCCGAGGTCACGCAGCGCCTCAACGAGGCCTCCAAAAAGATGGAGTGGGCGCTGTCCCCAATCACCTGGGACGGCTCCGGGCACGCCCGCATGGCCATGCACTTCCTGCGCCCCTCGGTGGAGGGGCTGGCCGCCGTGGACCACGAGGGCTTCAAGGAACGCCTGGAGGCGGCGCGCAACAAGCCCGCCGCCGGGGCTGTTCCGCCCGCGGCCCCGGGCACCATCCAGGCGGCGCCCGCTCCGGCCCCCGCTCCGGCCCCCGCTCCGGCACGGCCCGCGCCGCTGCCGGCCCAGTAGCCTCCGGCCCGATAGCCCCGGCCGCCATACCGCCGCAACCGAAGCGGGGGCGCCCCCCCCCGCGGCCCCCCGCGTGGGCCGCAACACCCCCGCCCCGCCCCCCCCGCCCCCCGCCCCCGCCCCCCCCCCCCCCCCCCCCCCCCCCCCCCCCCCCCCCCCCCCCCCCCCCCCCCCCCCCCCCCCCCCCCCCGCTTCTTGCGCTCCAAAGCCCGAGAAGCTAAAGACCTGTGGTTCGCATCCAAGGAGCCCCGCATGAAATTCACGCCCCAACAGGCCGCCAAGGTGGCCGCGCTGGCCCGCCTGCGCCTGCCGGAAGAGAAGCTGGAACGCATCGCCGGGCAGATCGGCGACATCCTCTCGTATATGGAAACCCTCGAGTCCTGCGACACCGCCGGGGTGGAGCCGCTCTACAGCCCCGTGGAGCATCCCACGCCCCTGCGCGCCGACGTGGCCGAAAAGACCTTCCAGCGTTCGGACATCCTCTCCGGCGCCCCAGAAACCGACGGGACGTACTTCATCGTGCCCAAGATCGTCGCCGGATAAGGATACGCTCATGTCCGACATACTCTCGCTCTCCCTGTCCGGGCTGCGCGCCAAACTGGCCGACGGCTCGGTGAGCGCCACCGAGGCCGTCTCCTCCTGCCTGGAGCGCATCGCCGACACCGAACCCGCCATCGAGGCCCTGCTCACCGTCACGGGCGAGGAGGCCCTCAACCAGGCCCAGGCCATGGACGCCGCCGGGCCGGACGCCTCCAAGCCGCTGTGGGGCGTGCCCGTGGTGGTCAAGGACGCCATCTGCACCAAGGGCGTGGCCACCACCTGCGCCTCGCGCATCCTGGAAAATTTCGTGCCCTTCTACGACGCCACCTGCGTGGCGCGCCTCAAGGAGGCCGGGGCCATCCTGCTGGGCAAGGCCAACATGGACGAGTTCGCCATGGGCTCCTCCACGGAGAACTCCGCCTTCCAGAAGACGCGCAACCCCTGGAACCTGGACAAGGTCCCGGGCGGCTCCAGCGGCGGCTCCGGGGCCACCGTGGCCGCCGGGCAGTGCTTCGCGGCCCTGGGCACGGATACGGGCGGCTCCATCCGCCTGCCCGCCTCCTTCTGCGGCGTCACGGGCATCAAGCCCACCTACGGCCGCATCTCGCGCTACGGCGTGGTGGCCTACGGCTCCAGCCTGGACCAGGTCGGCCCGCTGGCCCGCACCGCCGAGGACTGCGCCGTCATGCTGCAGGTGATGTCCGGCCACGACGCCAAGGACTCCACCTCCGCCCCGCGCGAGGTGCCGGACTTCGTGGCCCAGACCGCCGCCCGCAAGGATTTGAAGGGCCTGCGCCTGGGCCTGCCCGAGGAGTACTGGGGCGAGGGCCTCACCGAAGAGGTGCGCGCCTGCTGCGACCAGGCCGTGGAGGCCGCCAAGGGGCTGGGGGCGGTGGTCGTGCCCGTGAAGCTGCCCCACACCAAATACGCCATCGCCACCTACTACATAGTGGCCATGGCCGAGGCCAGCTCCAACCTGGCGCGCTTCGACGGCGTGCGCTACGGCTTCCGCCACCCCGAGGCCAAGGACTTGCGCGACCTGTACGAGATGTCGCGCTCCGAGGGCTTCGGCGAGGAGGTGCAGCGCCGCATCGTGCTGGGCACCTACGTGCTCTCGGCGGGCTATTACGACGCCTACTACCGCAAGGCCGCCCAGGTGCGCCGCCTGATCCGCCAGGACTTCCTGGACGCCTTCCAGGCCTGCGACGTGATCGTGGGGCCCACCTCGCCCTTCACCGCTTTTGGATTAGGGGAGAAGGCGGACGACCCGCTGCAGATGTACCTGGCCGACATCTTTACGATCTCCCTGAACCTGTCGGGGCTGCCGGGCCTGTCCATGCCCGTGGGCCTGGGCAAGGAAAGCGGCCTGCCCGTGGGCTTGCAGATGTTCGGCAAGGCCTGGGACGAAGGGACGATTCTGGGGGCGGCCAATGCCCTGAGCGACGCGCTGCCTCAGGTGGGGATGCCGAAAATCTAAGAGCCGAGGCGAAGATGCCTCCGGCGGCCGGGGGGAGGCCCTCCCCCCGGACCCCGGCGATAGGAGACCGTCCATGCTTCACAGCCTCCTCGGCCTGTTCGTCCTCATCCTCACGGGCTGGCTCCTCAGCTCCAGCCGCCGCACCGTGCCCTGGCGGATGCTCCTGGGCGGGGTGGCGCTGCAGTTCGCCATCGCCGGGCTCATGCTCAAGGTTCCCCCCTTCTCCGGGCTCTTCATGGCCCTGAACAAGGTGGTCCTGGGCATGGAGGAGGCCACCCGCGCGGGCACCAGCTTCGTCTTCGGCTACCTGGGCGGCGGCCCGGTGCCCTTCCCCGAGCCCAAGCCCGGGCAGAGCTTCATCCTGGCCTTCCAGGCGCTGCCCCTGGTGATCGTCATCGGCGCGCTGACCTCGCTGCTCTTCTACTGGCGCATCCTGCCCTACGTGGTGCGCGGCTTCTCCTGGGTCCTGGCCAAGACCATGGGCCTGGGCGGCGCGCTTGGCGTGGCCGCTGGCGGCACCATCTTCCTGGGCATGATCGAGGCCCCGCTGCTCATCAAGCCCTACCTGACCCGCCTGACGCCCAGCGAAATGTTCGCCCTGATGGCCACGGGCCTCTCCTGCATCGCGGGCACCATGCTCATGCTCTACGCGGCGGTTCTCGGGCCTGTGATCCCCGACGCCCTGGGGCACATCCTCACCGCCTCGGTGATCCACGCCCCGGCGGCCCTGGCCATGGCCGCGCTGATGCTGCCCGAATCGAACCAGCCCACCCTGGGCCGCGAGATCCCCCCCTCCCCCGCCACCGGCTCCATGGACGCCGTGGCGCGCGGCACCTGGGACGGGCTGCAGCTCTACCTGAACATCCTGGCCATGCTCATCGTGTTCCTGGCCCTGGTGAGAATCGTCAACCTGGGCCTTGGCTTCGCGCCTGACCTCTGGGGCGCGCCCCTGACCCTGCAGCGCATCCTTGGCTGGGTCATGTCGCCGGTGGCCTGGCTCATCGGCGTGCCCTGGGCCGAGGCCCAGACAGCCGGGAGCCTGCTGGGCACCAAGATCGTGCTCAACGAGTTCATCGCCTTCATCGACATGGCCAGCCTGCCCGCGGACGCGCTCTGCCCCCGCTCGCGGCTGATCCTGGCCTACGCCATGTGCAGCTTCGCCAACCTGGGCAGCGTGGGCATCATCATCGGCGGGCTGGGCGCGCTCTGCCCGGAGCGCCGCGCCGAGATCGCCAACATGGGCCTCAAGGCCCTGGCCGCCGGGGCGCTGGCCTCGCTCATGACCGGCGCCGTGGTGGGCGTGCTTTTCCCCTGAGGCCGAACCGGCCGGAAAGAAGCGCATTTTTCGACGAACGGCAGGAATTCCTCGGCTAACAGCGTCCGCAAGGGCTCTTTGGCAATGGTGTTCGCCGGGGGCATGTGCTAGGTTTACGCATGCTGCTTGGTATCGACGTGGGGGGCACGCACACCGACGCGGTTCTTGTCGGTGCGGAGGGCCTGCTGGCCTGGGCCAAGGCCAAAACGAACCGCACCGATCTGCTTTCTTCGATCCGCGAGGTTCTGGGACGCATCGTGCCCGAAGCAGGGGCCGGGCGCATCAGCCGCTTGAACCTCTCCACCACCCTTTCCACCAACGCCATCGTCGAGGGCCTCGTCGAGCCCGTGGGCATTTTTGTGGCCTCCGGGCCGGGCATTGACCCGCTGGCCTACTCCATAGGCGAACACTACCGCGTCATACCCGGCTGCACCGACCACCGGGGCCGCATCACCTCCCACCTGGACCTGGCCGCGGCCCGCGAGCACGCGGGAGCCTGCCGCCGCGCCGGTGTGAGCGTCTACGCCTGCGTGGGCAAGTTCTCGCCCCGCAACACCGATTTCGAGGAGACCCTCAAGGAGGTGGTGCACCCCCAGGCGGACTTCGTCACCCTGGGGCACGAGTTCTCCGGCCAGCTGGGCTTCGGCCGCCGCGTGCACACCGCCGCCTTCAACGCCGCGGTCTGGCGCGTGTTCAACCGCTTCGCCGACGCCGTGCAGCGCTGCGCCGTGGGCCTGGGCATGAGCGCGCGGGTGAACATCCTCAAGGCCGACGGCGGCACCATGCCGCTCTCCATGTCGCGCATGTTCCCGGTGGAATCCATCCTCTCCGGCCCGGCCGCCTCGGTCATGGGCATCATGGCCGTGTGCGACATCCAGGAGGATTCGGTCATCCTGGATATCGGCGGCACCACCACCGACATCGCCCTCTTCGCCGACGGCGCGCCCCTGACCAGCCCCGAAGGCGCGGTGATCTCCGGGCGGCCCACCCTGGTGCGCGCCCTCAAGACCCGCTCCATAGGCATCGGCGGGGATTCGGCCATCAGCGTCGTGGACGGCCAGGTGCGCGTGGGCCCGCGCCGCCTTGGCCCGGCTATGTGCGAGGGCGGGCAGACACCCACGCTCACCGACGCTCTGAACGTGCTGGGCGCTGCCGACCTGGGCGACACCGTGGCCTCGCGCCGGGGCCTGGGGGAGCTGGCGGCCAAGCACAACACCGACGGCCCCACCCTGGCCCAGGACGCCGCCCTGGCTGCCGTGACCTCCATCCGCGCCGCCGTCATCGACCTGACCCGCTCCGTCAACGACCGCCCGGTCTACACCATTTACGAGCTGCTCGAAGGCAAGCGCGTCACGCCCAAGCGGGTCTACGTCATGGGCGGCCCGGCCCGGGCCATGTCCGGGCTGCTGGCCGAGGTCTTCCCCGAGGAGGTCTTCGTGCCGGAGAGCTACGCCGTGGCCAACGCCATCGGCGCGGCCCTCTCGCGCCCCACGCTCTCTGCCGAGCTCTTCGCGGACACCCAGCGGGGCCGGATGCTCATCCCCGGCCTGGACGTTGAGGAGTCCGTGGGCGGCGACTACAAGCTGGAGCAGGCCGAGGCCGACGCGGCCCGCCACCTGCGCGGCTACCTGGAGCATCTGCGCATCCCCGACCCCGACACCCTGGTGGAGACCGTGGAGGCCCAGAGCTTCAACATGGTCGAGGACGACATGCTCGTGGGCCGCAGCATCCGCGTCAAATGCCAGATCAGGCCTGGGGTGCTCCAGGGGTACCGCAAGGCGGTGGGCTGCCGATGCTGAAAGCGCGCAACTCCCTGGGCGTGGTCTTCTTCCCGGCCTTCGACTGGGCCATCAGCCCCACGCACCCCGAGCGCCAGGAGCGTCTGCTCTACACGCAGGACCAGCTGCGCGAGGAGGGCCTCTTCGACGTGGCGGGCATCCGCGAATACAAGCCCGACTTGGCCCGCGTCCCCGACGTGGACCTGGCCCATTTCACCTTCCCGGACGTGGAGCACGTGGTCACCTCCTCGCACCTGATCAGCGCGGGCGGGGCCATGCGCGCGGCGCGGCTGGTCATGGAGCGCGAGGCCGAGCGCGCCTTCGCCCTGGTGCGCCCGCCGGGCCACCACGCCATGTCCGTGGTGCACGGCACGCGCGGCTTCTGCACCATCAACATCGAGGCCGTGATGGTGGAGTACCTGCGGGAGCGCTACGGCGTGCGCCGCATCGCCATCGTGGACACCGACTGCCACCACGGCGACGGCACCCAGGACATCTACTGGCACGACCCGGACGTGCTCTTCATCTCCATGCATCAGGACGGCCGCACCATCTACCCTGGCACCGGCTTCCCCTACGAGCTGGGCGGCCCCACGGCCATGGGCGCCACCTGCAACATCCCCCTGCTGCCCGGCACTGGTGACCAGGGCTTCCTGCACATGCTCGACCACGTGATCATGCCGCTTCTGGAGCGCTTCAAGCCCGAGATCGTCATCAACTCCGCCGGGCAGGACAACCACTTCTCAGACCCCATCACCAACATGGCCTTCTCCGCCCAGGGGTACGCCGAGCTGACCCGCCGCCTGGGCGCGCAGATCGCCGTGCTGGAGGGGGGCTACTCCATCCAGGGCGCGCTGCCCTACGTGAACCTGGGCATCTGCCTGGCCATGGCCGGGGTGGACACCTCCAACGTGCGCGAGCCCGACTTCGACCCCGAACGCGTCAAGCAGGAGAAGCGCATCACCGAGTACACCGAGTCCCTGGCGGACCAGCTGCTGGAGTACTTCACCTCGCCTCCCGCCCTGCCCAAGCACGGGCGCGTGGAGGGCGAGTGGTTCGTGCGCGACAAGGAGATCCACTACGACACGGACTCCATCTTCGAGCGCCAGCTGGAGAAGGTGCGCATGTGCGGGGAGTGCGGCGGCACGGTGGTCATCGAGAGCAGGGCCGGGTCCGACCCGGTGTGCCTGGCCGTGAGGATACCCGTGGGCGCCTGCCCCGAGTGCGCGAAGAAGGGCCACGAGGTGTTCGAGCTGGGCCAGCGCTCCAGGAACTACCGCCGCGCCATGCTGGTGGACAGGCCCGGCAAGAGCGTGAAGCGGGTGTTGATTTAAGGGAAGGCGGAGAGGGAAGACGCCCTTCATGGCTGCCACGTTTCAGACGCGGTGAGCCGTGGCGGGTCCGGCCGTGGCCTCTGCGCCGCCGAAGCGGCGATGTTCTTCAAATACAGCGGCGTTTCGGCGGCGCAGAGGCCAGGGCTGGAGCCTACAACACCAGCATCGCCTCCTGCGGCCAAAGGGAGTTCCTCCCTTTGGAATCCCATTCGGCTACGCGTTCACAACGATAAATTTGCACCGCTTGGCGACTTTTTCCCCACATAGCCCTATGTGGGGAGACGCCTTTCTCTTCATCCCCAACGACCTCGGCCCCGCTCCAGCCGACCCGGCCGCTCAGCTCCGCTGGTACACCTTGCGCGACCTCAACGCCTTCCACCACAGCCGCCACCGCGCCGACTTCGAGGACGCCCGCAAGCACCGCACCAGAAAGCGCGTGGACATGCTCTTCGCCAGGCTGGCCAAGCACGATCCGCTGCACGCCGGAACCATGCAGGTGATGAACCATGTGCTGAAGACCCTCCCGGAGTCCGCCAGGAAGGCGGTGACGAAGGTATTCTCGCGCTGCCCGCTGGAGACGCTGGAATTCTACAAGGAACTCCGTGGCGCGGCGGGGAAGGTCATGGGTGCGAATCACCATCGCCGCAGGCGCGATGGCCGCTAGTCGGGCTGAAACGGAATAACCGCACTGGAGGGGCTGACCTCCGGCGCTGAAACAAGGAGTTGAAGATGGATTCCAACGACGCGATCGCCGAAAGCTACCTGCGCCAGCAGGAACTCGATGGCGACCCTTACGGCGAGAAGTTCAATGGGGGGTTGGACCTGATCCCCGTTTCCAACATGTCCGGCCCGGACTCGAACCGGACGGATCTAGACATCGCCCATCCCGTCGGAGGACGGGAGGATGATCCCGAGCCTGGAAAGCTGAACAAGGTCGTCACCACGAACCCCGTCCCGGACGCGGACGGGGTTTACCGGCAGAAAATCGACTGGGGACAGCTCCATGCCGACGAAGACCCGCTGTTCAAGCGTATCGCAGGCGACAGCAATGAATTCGTCGGCGGCATCCCCAAGCAGGTCTGGGATGGTTTGAGCCAGGAGCAGAAGGACCGGTTCGTCCGTGGGACCGAAGAGGACCGAAGGGCTGCGGGATATGCAGGCGCAGTAACAGGCGGAGTTGCAGGCTTTACTGCTGCTCTTCCTGCCATGTCCTCTGGCCCTATAGGTTGGGGTCTGGCAACGTCAGGCTTGTCGACTTTAGGAGGGGTTGTGGGCTATAACACAGGCTATGACCTGCTGGATAAGGCCACTCCGCCGCAACCGTCGCACCGCGACAGGCTCCGCGAGCAATTCGAACGAGCAAAGGACTACGATTAAGCAATAGCCCCTGCGCGAGCAGGGGCTTTACTTTACCAGATATATGTATAAGTATTACACCAAAACAAATACGCTTGAACTAGGTGGGGCCAATGAACAAATTCATCGGAAAATTCATTAATAACATCAGAGAGAGCAAACCTTTTCCTATTTGGAAAATGCTTATTCTTGTCATTATCTACTCTCTCGCCCTAGCTTATTTTTTCGGCGACTATATCAGAACGATCAGTTGGCTCAGATGGTAGCCGGGCAGTCGGTCCGCTGCTGAATGGCCAGCGGTTGAAGCAATAACCCAAAGGCACTCATGGGAACAAAGCTTCCATTTCTCAATCCCTCAGAAAATTCACACATTGGCTGGTCGAAAAGCCATACCGTCTCATCCTCTTCGGAGTCGCAACGGCGATTCTTCAGTCCATCATCCGGGAATTCAGATCAGGCGGATGACGCAACGGCTGGCCACTCGCGCGGCCCCTGACACCTGCACGCAGCGGCAGCCTCGGCCCCGCACCCGCTCATCCCTTCCCGTCCCCCTGCCCCTCCGGGCAGCGCGCCCCGCGCAGCTCCCACCGCTCGCAGGAGAACTCCGGCCCCACCGGGGTGTAGTTCCTGCCGCGCTCCGAGTACGGCCACAACATCCCGATGTTCAGGCAGCGGCCCATGCTGGCCTTGATGTCCATGAAAAAGAAGAACTTGCAGGTGCAGCAGAGCTGGCGCGGGGCTGGCGAGGGCTGGCTCATGGCGTTCACCGTTGGCGTGGCCGTTGCGACAAAACGAAGGCCGCCGGTCGCCCGGCGGCCCCTGCCTGTGCCGTGTCTATTTGGAGAGCTGCTTCACCGCGTCAGCCACCTTGCGCCCGTCGGGCATCTTGGCCTCGGGGTTGATGGCAACAAGCTCGCTCCAGGCCGCGAGGGCCCCCGCCTTGTCGCCCAGGTCGTTGAGCATCACCACGCCGATGTTCATGCGGGCGATCTCGTGGTTCTTCTGCAGCGAGACTGCCTTCTGGAAGGCCTTCAGGGCCTCCTGGGGCTTCTTCATCTCGCGCAGCATCACGCCCATGTCCGTCCAGACGTCGGGCTGCCCGGCGTCAAGGGCCAGGGCCTTCTCGTAGGCGGCCACGGAGCGTTCCGGCAGGTCCGCGTCGAAGTAGAGGTTGCCCAGCTCCACCCAGGATTTCACGTCATTGGGGTTCTTGGCGACCTTGTCTTCCATGGTCTTGGCCTGGGCCATCAGGCCGCTCATCATGGGATTCTGGCCCCCGCCCATCATGGCGTTCATGCCGCCCTGGGGCTTCTGGCCGTGATCCTGCGCCCCGCCCCGGCCGGCGGAAGTCTCCTGGTTGAACACGATGATCGCTCCCTGCCAGCCCATGAACACGCCCGCCAGGAGCATGATCGCGCAGAGCAGCACGGCGCTCTGCTTGCGCACCATGCCCGCGGGGACGGAGTTGGCGGCGGGGGTGGAGGCCGGGGCCTTCTGCTTGGACTTTGACATGAAAACTCCCTGATGGATCATGCCGCGGGATGCGCGGCGGTGTGTTGCGATTCCTCCGACGTCTTCCCGGCGCGGGCGCTACTGCGGCCCGGCCGTGCCTGCGCCCTTGCCGTACTTGGGGTTCAGCGCGGCCTTGCTCAGGAAGTAGTCCAACTTGATCTTGCGGTTCTTGTAGATGCGGTCGAAGTAGTAGTTGGGCGGCTCCTTGAGCACCAGCCTGTCCTTGGTGCCGTCCTGGAACACGGCCTCCAGGGCCGGGTCGGGGCAGTCGGCTGTGCCGTCGGCGTGCAGGACGATCTGGGCCACGAAGGTGATGGACTTGAAGGTGTCCTGCAGATTCTTGGAGTTGAGGCGGGCGATGAAGCGGCTGTCCGTCTCGCTGACGCTGGAGAGGTCGAGATCCGCCTTGAACTCGGCCTTGTTGGCGCCCTGCACCTGCCAGCTCCTGGAGGAGAAGAAGGCGTAGGCGTCCAGGGCCTGGCCCAACGGCGCGGACTTGTCGAAGCGCAGCTTGGCGGCCTTGAAGGGGGCGGCGTCGCCGGACTGCTGCTCCTGAACGGATGCCGCCGGGGACTGAACCGATGCCGGGGCTTGGGCCGAGAGCCCGCGCACGTCCATCCGCTCCAGCGGGAGCGTGAACATGGGCGGCTGGTCGTTGTGGATGAGCAGGTGCCCGGAGATCTCCACGGTGAGCTTGCGCTCCACGGCCTGGTCCAGGGCGGCGCGCCCGGCCGGGCCGAAGAACGCCTTGTCCCCGATGACGATCATCCTGCCGTTGTCGAGCATGAGGCGATAGACCGTGACCTGGTCCTCGGTCACGGCGGCCACCTTGCCCGTGCGGGTGACCTGCATCTCCTTGACCACCCTGGCCTGGACGGGCGCGGCCAGGAGCAGCGCCGCCAGAGCCGCCAATACGCATGTGCGCGTCATGTCATGAATCCTTTTGTTGCGGTCAGACGCCGGTCTTGCCCTGGGAGGCCTGGTCCTGCGGTTTGGGCGGGGTGGACGGCTCCCAGTAGATCCTGTTCTCCATCACGCCGAGGCAGAACCCGGCCAGGGCCTGGGCTCCGGCCGTGGTCATGTGGATGCCGTCGCGGGCGCGCAGGGTGGCCCCGTTCTCCACATCGGGCTTGGAGAAGGCGAACCCGCCGTCCTGGGCGGAGAACAGGTTCCAGGTGTCCACGTAGTAGCAATCCTTCTGGGAGGAGACGGTCCTGCGCACCAGGGCGTTGATGTGGCGCAGGTCGCGGTTGAGGTCGTCGTCCGCGGTCACGGGCGCGCCCATCCAGAACACCGTGGCGTCCGGGTTGAAGGCGCGGCAGATATCGATGATGCGGCGCACGCGGGCGGCGTAGCCCCGCTCCCATTCAGGGGAGCGGTAGGTCACCTGGGAGCCGTCGGGGTAGCGCAGGTGCTTGTTGTCGTTGGTTCCGAGCATCACCACCACCGCGTCGGGCCGGTGGCGGCGGGCCATGTCCTCCATGTGGCGATCCCAGTCGAAGAAGTCGGGGCGGGCCAATCCGGAGGAGACCTTGCCCAGGCGCGCGAAGCGCAGGCCAGGCTTTTCGGCCACCATCTTCTCCAGCTCGGAGCCGAGGCTGATGGAAATGGAGTCCCCCACGACGACGAGCGACTGAACGCGCCGCTTGGGCGCCTGCGGATCGAAAAGGCCCTTGGGACCGAGCTTGGGCCGGTCCAGGGCGGCCAGTGCCTTGGATTTGCTGTCGCTCCCGGCATGGGCGGCGCTTCCGTCGCCACCAAGCCCGGCGCAGCCGGTAACGGCCAGCGCCATGAGCAACACGCACATTTTCAGAATAAGCTGAATAAAGCGCATGGTCCCCGTTAGGACGCAACGGGGGCATCCGTCAAGCCGGAAGAAAGGCTCGCGGCACATGCAACACCTCGCCGGAGTTCACGGAACGCCTCCGGGAGGCGGCGCAGGACCAGGGCCCGCGTGTGTCGTCCCCCAGGTCCCGGACCCTCAGGGGGTGGCCCTGGACTGATCCTGGTGCGCGGCGGCCACCTCCTTGCTGTCCTTGGGCTTGAGCTCGATCATGGAGCCGACATCCGTCAGGAAGGCCTTGGCGATGATGTCGCCTCCGGCGGCAGAGAAATGGATCTTGTCCCCCTCGCGCACCTTGACCCGCTTGCCTGAGCCGTCCACCACGTGCTGGGCGTAGTTGCCCCCGGGGTCGGCCAGCAGGCTCCAGGTGTCCAGGAAGCGGGAGTGGGCGGTGCCCGCGCATGCCTGCGCGACGATGGCGTTGAGGGCGTGGCTCTTGGCGGATAGGTCCTGGTCGCCCATGACGGGCAGCCCGACCCAGAAGCTGGTCACGCCTTTCTCCTCCAGAACGGCCAGGAAGCGGGCCAGCCGGGCCTCGTAGGCGCCGCGCCGCTTGTCCGCCACGGCGCAGGGCTCGGGGGCCTGGGGATCGAGGCTCAAATACTTGGCGTCGTTGGCGCCCATCATCACCACCACCAGGCCCGGGCTGTACTCCTTGAGGAACTGGCGCAGGGCCTGCTCCCAGTCGTAGTACTGGGGGTTCTGCAGGCCGCTGGCCACCTTGCCCTTGGGGATCATGTTCAGGCCGTCGTAGCGTTTGAAGACGCGCTCCAGGCTGCCGGCAAGGGCGATTGCCAGGGAGTCGCCCACCACCAGCACGTCGCAGGGCAGGCGCAGCTTGGGCGCGGCCTTGGGCCTGGCCGGGGGGGCCGGGGCCGCCGGGTTCGCCGTTGCGGCTGGTTCGGCCTGCGTCGCTGCCAGGGCGGGAGGGCAGGCCTGCTCGGCCTGGAGCCCGCCGGGCGCCTGGGCGTCCAGATCGGCGAGCGCGGGCTGCGCGCAACGGTAGGTGTTCTTGTAGGTGCCGCCGAACAGGGGGGCGGTGGCGCAGTCCAGCTCCAGCCCGGCGGCCGCGAGGCCCGTGCGCTGGTACAGGGCGTCCACGCCCAGGACGAGCTCGTGCGCCCACCCGGGCAGGCCCTGCTCGAAGCGGGAGCCGAGCCAGCTCTCCACGCGGTCGAACTGTACGAGCACGGCCAGGGCCAGGGCCAGGGCGTATATTCCGGTGATGCGTCCACCCTTCATGGGTTCGGCGTCCTTTTTCCTAGAAAGAGAAGTATATGAACGGCAGCATGCCGTCCGGTCCCATACGAACGATCAACGCCGCCAGCAGGCCCAGCGCGGCCGCAAAGGCCGGAGCAGGCAGACGCTCAAGCCAGGCCGGGCAGGCGCGCAGGACATCGACGCGCAGGGCCTGGATGGCTATCACGCCCAAGGTGATCACGGCCAGGGTCAGCCCGGGGCCGGCGCCCTCCCGGTCCAGGGAGGCGATGCGCCCCAGCACGTCAACGGCGGTGGAGAAATCCGGGGCCGCGAAGAACACCCAGGCCAGGGTGACGAAGCCGAAGGTGCCGGCCCACTTGAGGGCGTCGCAGGCCCTGCCCTGCCAGCCGTCGGCAGGCAGCTTCAGCCGCGCGCCCAGGCGGTGGGTGGCGACCAGGCCCGCGCCGTGCAGCAGGCCCCAGGCCAGGAAGTTCAGGCTGGCCCCGTGCCAGAACCCGCCCAGGCCCATGGTGGCCAGCAGGTTGCAATCCCGCCGGAGGGCGGAGCAGCGGCTGCCGCCAAGGGGGATGTAGAGGTAGTCCCTGAGCCAGGTGGAGAGGCTGATGTGCCAGCCCTGCCAGAACTCCTGCAGGTTGCGGGCCTTGTAGGGGCTGTGGAAGTTGTCCGGCACCTTGAGGCCCAGCAGCCCGGCCAGGCCCTGGGCCAGGTCGGAGTAGCCGGAGAAGTCCAGGTAGATCTGCGCGCTGTAGGCCAGCACGCCCATGAGCGCCCCCAGGCTGGAGAAACCCTCGGGCGCGCTGAAGAGCTGGCGCGTGACGTGCTCGGAGAGGTAGCTGGAGAGCGCCACCTTCTTGAACAGGCCCACCGCGATGAGCCAGAAGGCCTGGTTGGCGTCGGTCCAGGCCGGGTCGGCGGCGTGCAACTGGGGGATGAAGTCCTTGGCGCGCAGGATCGGGCCGGACATGACCGTGGGGAAGAAGGCCATGAACAGCAGCACGTCCATGAGCTCCCAGCGGGGGGCGTCCGGGTCGCGGTAGGCGTCCATGACGCAGCCGATGCCCTGGAAGGTGAAGAAGGAGATGCCCACCGGCATGAGCAGGGAGAGCTCCGGCAGCAGCCCCGTGAGGTCGGAGGCCAGGCCGTAGTATTTGAAGAAGCACAGCTCGCCCAGGACCACGGTCAGGTACGCCGCCAGGATGGCGCGGCGCGAGGGGCCCAGGGGCAGCACGGAGCCGCCGGGCCGGGCCAGCAGGCGCGTCGCCGCCCAGGTGGCCGCGCTCACGCAGAAGAGCAGCAGGGCGAACCCGAGGTGGAAGGAGGCGTAGAATACGTAGGAAGCGGCCAGCAGCATGAACCGCCAGGCCGTGTTGCGCTCCCGGAGGGTCCAGGCGAGCGCCAGCACGCCCAGGAAGAAGAAAGAGAACTCCAGGCTAAGCAGCTGCATAGGAGGCGAAGGCGAAATGCATGATGGCTCCGGACCAGGACGGGCTTGACGCGGCCAGCGCCCTGTTACACTCTCACACGCGCCCGGACCCGGTCCGCCCGGCACGCGAACTGTTAAAATATTCAATAATGTCGTACAATTGGACAATGACAGCGCCGCAGCGCGCCGTCATCCCCCCGGATGTCCGGCATTCTATCCCTCGGCCCGAAAAAGGCAACCGCCAACCGAGCCTCGGAGGCCACATGCAAGAGCTTTTGCAGGAATTGATCGTCATCAACAGGGAGATGCTCTCGGAGCTGCGCCTGATCCGCCAGGCCCTCGGGGCCGCCCCCGGCGGAGAGAGGTCCGCCCCGCCCCGCTACGAGGCGGCGCTGGCCGAACCCGCGCCCAGCCAGGAGGAGCCCACCTTCGACATCCAGGAGGCCCCGCGCACTCCCCCGCCCCGCTTCACCCCCCAGGACCTGGAGGACATCCACGGCAGCCTGCTCAAGGGGCTCAAGCAGCGCAACAAGGAAAAGAGTGACGCCTTCGACCAGTTCCAGAAGCGCCACAAGGACTGGTAGCGGCCTTGACCGCCGTGGGACGCTCCGCGCAATCCGCTCCCTAGTATCCGTGCAGGGCGCAGGCCGCGCGCACCTTCTCCACCACCTCCGGGTCCGCCTGGAAGGGGTTCCCGGCCATGGGGGGCACGCGCGGGGTAAGCTCCGCGCCGAAGGGGGTGGCGGCCAGCAGGTCGCCCAGGGAGTGGGCCAGGAGCACCTCCAGGCTGAGCACGTCCGCCGCGTTGTAGGCCAGCAGGGTCTGCATCACGCGCTCGTCCCCGCTGCGCTCCCACTCCCGCCAGAGCACCACCGCGCCCCAGCCGTCCACGCCGTCCAACTCCCGCCGGGAGAGGCCGTAGCGTTTCTCGCAGGCCTTGAGGCCCCCGCCCACGCCGAGGCTTTTGAGCACGAAGCGCAGGTCCACGTGGGCCTTGGGCGCGCGCACCCGCAGCACGCGCTCCAGCACGGGGATGTCGAAGCATTTGCCGTTGAAGGTCACCAGGAGCTTCACTTCGGCCAGGTCGTCATGGAGTTCCTCCATGTTGCGGCCGTGGACGTAGCTTCGCAGGCGGCCCTTGTGGTACAGGGCCACGGCGGTCACCGTGGGGAAGGCCTCGCCGTCGGTCTCAATGTCGAGGTAGCCCGCCTCGGGCAGGAAGCGCGGCAAAAGCCGCCAGGCGTTGCCGGAGCGCAGGCGTTCGGCGAACCAGTCCGCGTCGCCACGGGCCAGGGCCTCCACGGAGCGCTCAAGCTCCGGGCGAAGCAGGGCCGCCTTGGCGGGGGAGACGGGCGGCCTGGGGGCGCAAAGAAAATCCTCCCAGGTGCGGATGCCCGCATCCCACAGGGAGGATTCGCTTTTTGGACCTACGCCAGGCAGATGAATGAACGTGCGCCCGAGCATGGCTCCAGAAAAGACCGTTAAACCTTGGTCTTTTCGGACGGGTTCACGGTGGTGGTCGTGGAGGCGGTGGTCGTCGGTTTGGACTGCTCGCTGTCGAGCTTTTCCGGGGTGACGTCCTTGTCGTTCATGGCGCCCTTGAACTCCTTGATGCTCTTGCCCAGGTCACGGCCGAGGTTGCCGAGGCGGCCGGGGCCGAACAGCAGAAGAACAATTGCCAGAACGATGATCCAATGCCAGATGGAAAAGGCTCCCATGAGCGTCTCCTTGTCTCGTTGCGCTGGGGATATACCCGCACGGGGAAACTAAGCTCGGCATTGGTGTTTGGCAATTGAAAACTTTTTAATGAGGCTCACTTCCATGTGCGGACGCTTCGCCTTGGGCATCCCCCGCAAGATCATTCGGGAACGTTTCCAACTGGAAACGGTTCCCGAAGCACCGGCGCGCTACAACATCGCGCCGGGGCAATTGGTTGAGGCCGTCACCCAAAACGAGCACGGCAGGCAGATGGGCCTCTACCGCTGGGGCCTGGTGCCCTTTTGGGCCAAGGACCCGGACATCGCCGCCAGGACTATCAACGCCCGGGCCGAAACGGCCGCCGAAAAACCCGCCTTCCGCGCCGCGCTGCGCCACCGGCGCTGCCTGGTTCCCGCCCAGGGCTTCTACGAGTGGACCGGCCCGCCAAAAAAGCGCCAGCCCTGGTTCATCACCCCGGAGGACGGCGGGCTCATGGCCCTGGCCGGGCTGTGGGAGCGCTGGGAGTCCCCCCTGGGGGAGGAGCTGCTCACCCTGACCATCCTCACCTGCGAGGCCAACGAGTTCGTGGCCCCGCTGCACAACAGGATGCCCGTGGCCGTGCGCCCCGAGGACGACGCCCGCTGGCTGGACCCGGCCCTGCAAGACCCGAAGGAACTGGCGGACATCCTGGCCCCGCGCCCCTGGCCGGGCATGTCCCGCTGGATGGTCAGCACGGCCGTGAACGCCGCCGGGCATGAGGGTGCCGGGCTGATCGAGCCGCTGCAGACGCTTGCCTGAGCGGGATGGCCGCCGCTTTCCGGGAGGCTTTTCGACTGAGGACCGGCTCCCCGCCGGGGTGGCCGCGCAGCCGCGCCGGGCCGGGGCCGCCCTCTCCGGCGGCCTTGACGGCGCGCCGGGCGTTGCGTACCGGCTTTGCATCAACTTCGTTCCAACAGGTGATTGTTTGAAAATCCGCACAATGGACCTTGCGGCCCCGGTTGCCGGCGAAAGCGTCGGCCGGTAGGGCGCAACGACCAGAGCCTCCCCGCCAGGGGGGGCACGTGATTCGCGGAGCAACCCTTCCGCCCTTACAGCCCGCCCGGAATCCCCGGGCCGGCATTCCTACGCTTTTGCCCGGCAACCCCTCCTGAACGGCGTTTCAAGTCCATGCCGCTGGCGTGCGCCGACTGGCGGGCATCATGCCCGCCCGGCCCACGCCCGGCCCACAGAACCTCCGCGCACAAGGAGTGCCGCAATGCAGATCAGGGACGAACAACCCGGGGACGCACCCCGCATCACGCAAATCCAGTACGCCGCCTTCAAGGGGCATCCCATGCATCCGCCCGGAACCGGGCCGTTCGAGCATCATATCGTTGAGAAACTGCGCGACACGGGGGCGCTCACGCTCTCGCTGCTGGCGGAAATGGACGGAAATACCGTGGGGCACATCGCCCTCTCCCCCGCAGCCGTGGGGCAGGACCAGGAAGGCTGGTTCCTGCTGGGGCCGGTGGGCGTGCTGCCGGAAATGCAGGGCCGGGGCGCGGGTTCCGCCCTGGTGCGAGAGGCGCTGGCCAGGATGCGCGATGCCGGAGCCTCCGGCGTGGTGCTGGTGGGCGACCCGGGCTACTACGCCCGCTTCGGGTTCGTGAGCCTGCCCGGCCTGGGCTACCCCGGCGTTCCGGGGCAGTACGTGCTGGCGGTGCAATTCGGCGCGAATCCGCCCCAGGGTGATATTGCCGCCCACAAGGCCTTCGACGTGAGCGGCGGGTAGAGACCCGCCCGCCTAGTGCCGGGCTCCCAGCGATCCGGGAGCCCTTGCTGGAAACGAACTGAAAAAGCGGCTTGCACCACATGGTGCAAGCCGCTGAATTTTTTGCTGCTTCATTCGCAAGACCCACTGCAACCTGAAGCTTAGTCGCTGACCCAAATCCTTTTGAACGCTTCTGAATTCAGGTCTTTATACAACAACGAGCTGTGCCCTTCCCGCTTGAACAACCTGATCGCATCATGCGCCAAAACGACATGTTCAGATTCATCCTTACCGCAGTCCCAGTACCCCTTGCCGCAAGCAGTCACGTAGTTTCCTGGCCCGACTGTTTCTATCCCCATGCTGTGCACGAGGTTGGCATCCTTGCTTTCGAACAGCGTCACAATCTGATTCCTGCCACTGTCCGCTGCAGAAAATACAAACACGCCAAAGGTTGAACCGTCATCGCTGATGAGAATTCTCGCCACCTCATTCCTACCCGCACCGGTGAAGCTCCCCCTGGCCTCCAGATACCTCCCCACATTGGCGGATCGCCAGTGGTCGGCGGCCTCCATGGCATTGGGAGCACGCCAGCCCTGGGGCGGCGACATGCCTGGCCGCGCGCATCCGGCCAAACTCAGGCCCGCAAGCACCAACACGAACGAGAGAGCAGCCGCGTTCATGACGACCTCTTCGCTTTATCAAGCTGCCGCAGGTTTGGGGGACAAGCCGAAAATGGGTACCGGGCATCCGCCTGCCGACGCTAGCCACGACCAGCCCCGGTTCAGGAGAGTGTCTCACTTCCCAATCGTATCCAGCCACTTCTCCACTGTCGGGGCCGTGCGCCGCACGATCTCCCGGATTCCCTCGTAGTTGGGGTGCAGGCCGTCCGGCAGGTTCAGCGCCGGGTTGCCCGCCACGCCCTCCAGGAAGAAGGGATAGAGCATCAGGCCGTATTTCTGTGCCAGCCGGGGGTAGATGGCCGCGAACTCCTCGCCGTAACGCTTGCCCATACCCGCCAGCGTCCTCATGCCCATGAGCAGCACGGGCACGCCGCGCTCCTTGCAGGCCGCGATGATCCGATCCAGGTTGGCCTCGGCCTGGGCCGGGTCCAGGCCGCGCAGGCCGTCGTTGGCCCCGAGCTCCAGGATCACCCCGTCCGGGGACGAGGCCAGCACCGACTTCACGCGGCTCACGCCGCCCGCGGTGGTGTCACCGGAGACGCCGAAGTTCACCACGGACACGTCGCGCCCGCGCGCACGCAGCTCCTTCTCCAGCACCGCCGTGAAGGACTGCCCCCCCGGCAGCCCGAACCCGGCGGTCAGGCTGTCGCCCAGGGCCGCGATTGTCAGGGCCTTGGCCTGAACGTCCATGAAGCCTCCCAACAGACATATCACAAGAGTCACAAATCCCAGGCATTTCGCGTACACGTTGCCATCCCCGCGCCTGTCGTGCCATGAGGGTGCATGGACGACATGATCGCACTTTCCGACGTTACGCTCACCCTACCGAGCCAGGCTGGGCCGGTCAACATTCTGCGGGGTGCCAGCCTGCGCGCCAAGGCCGGGGAGCACCTGGCCGTGGTGGGCCCATCGGGCGCGGGCAAGACCACCCTGCTCATGCTCCTGGCCGGGCTGGAGAAGCCCACTTCCGGGCAGGTGCGCGTGGCCGGGCTGGAGCTCTCCAACCTGGACGAGGACCGCCTGGCCCGCTTCCGCCTTGAGAACGTGGGCATCGTGTTCCAGAGCTTCCATCTGGCACCGGCCATGACCGCGCAGGAAAACGTGGCCCTGCCCCTGGAGTTCGCCCGCAGGCCGGACGCCATGCGCCTGGCCGCCGAGGCCCTCACGCGCGTGGGCCTGGGCGGCAGGCTCACCCACTACCCGGCGCAGCTCTCCGGCGGGGAGCAGCAGCGCGTGGCCCTGGCCCGGGCCGTGGTCAACAACCCGCGCCTGATCCTGGCGGACGAGCCCACCGGCAACCTGGACCACGAGACCGGCGAGATGGTCGTCTCCATGCTCTTCGACCTGGCCCGCCAGTCCGGCGCGACCATGGTGCTCGTCACCCACGACATGGGCCTGGCCGCCCGCTGCGGGCGCACCGCCCGCATGGAGGACGGCGTGCTCTCGGACCAGCCGTGACCCGCCTGGACCTCGACCCCGCCCCCGCGCGTATCGGCATGCGCCCCACCCTGGCCCGGCTGGCCCTGCTGGGGCTGGTGGTGCTGGGCACGCTCTGGGGCTTCAACAAGCATTTCGAGAACGTGGCCACGCGCCTCCAGGCGCAGGAGGCCATAACCGACGAGACCGGCCAGCTGCCCCCCGAGCGGCTGGCCCTCTTGCGCGAGGCATCCGACGCCCTGCGCGAGGCCTACGGGGTCCAGCTTTCCATCGTCGCGCGCCCCGGCCCCGTCTCCGCCCCCCCGCCGAACCCCAAAACGCTGTTCATCGGGCTGGACACCGCCTCCAACGCCGCCGTTGTCCAGCTGCCCCCGCTGCTGGCCAAGGCCCTGCCCCCGGAGCTTGCCCAAAGCCTCGCGAGCGGATACTTCGACGCCTACCTCGCCGCCGGGGCCTGGCCCGAAGGGCTCTACACCGGCGTGCTCGCCATACTGGAGGCATTACGTGACCAACGCTGAGACAGTCATCATCCACTCCGACGGAGCCTGCCTGGGCAACCCCGGGCCCGGCGGCTACGGCGCCATCCTGACCCGCAACGGGCAGGACGTGGAGTTTTCCGGGGGCTACAAGCTCACCACCAACAACCGCATGGAGATCCTGGGCGTCATCGTGGCCCTGGAGGCCCTGGAGGCCGCAAGCGACGTGCGCGTTGTGACCGACTCCATGTACGTGCGCGACGCCATCGAGAAGCGCTGGCTGGCCAACTGGAAGCGCAACGGCTGGCGCACCGCCGCCAAGACCGCCGTGAAGAACCGCGACCTCTGGATGCGCCTGGACGGCCTGCTGGCCAAGCACCGCGTGAAGTTCGAGTGGGTGCGCGGCCACAACGGCCACCCCGAGAACGAGCGCTGCGACGAGCTTGCCCGCCGCGCCGCCCAGGCCCGGCCCCAGGCTGTGGACGAGGGATATGTGAGCTAGCTGAGGGGCGGCGGAGACCGCCTCCGGCGGGCAGGGAGGGCGCTGCCCTCCCTGCACCCTCCCGCCAAAGGGAGTTCCTCCCTTTGGAATCCCTTCCGGCTTCGCGACGTGTCGGCCCATTCCAACGGTCTTTCGCGACTTGAACCGATCGCGCAAAATGAAACGGACAGCGGCCT
>NZ_JAKZKW010000031.1 GCF_022808695.1 Fundidesulfovibrio soli | reverse complement strand
TCTGGTATTCCACGTGCGCCGTGGAAATCGTGATGCCGCGCTCCTTCTCTTCGGGAGCCTTGTCGATCTGGTCGAAGGCCACGTACTCGCCGAAGCCGCGCATGTGCGACAGCTTGGTGATGGCGGCGGTCAGCGTGGTCTTGCCGTGGTCGATATGACCGATGGTGCCGATGTTGACGTGCGGCTTATTGCGCTCGAATTTGGCCTTACCCATGGTAAATCCCCCTCAAGTGGTCGTTCTTAGTGTGGCTGCCGCCAGTTGATTTTGCTTTGTGGAGCCCACGACCGGATTCGAACCGGTGACCTCTTCCTTACCAAGGAAGTGCTCTGCCGACTGAGCTACGTGGGCCTATCTTATGAAGCGAGGCCGGTGGGACGTGACGTGGAGCGGGAAACGGGACTCGAACCCGCAACCCTCAGCTTGGAAGGCTGATGCTCTAGCCATTGAGCTATTCCCGCGTCTAATCCGCAGTCCGATCGACGGTTTCAGCCGCCTCCTGCGCTTCTCAAAAATCTCGTGGTGGTGGGGGGTGGATTTGAACCACCGAAGGCTGACGCCGACAGATTTACAGTCTGTTCCCTTTGGCCACTCGGGAACCCCACCATCTTCTTCTGGAGCTGGCGATGGGACTTGAACCCGCAACCTGCTGATTACAAATCAGCTGCTCTGCCAATTGAGCTACGCCAGCGCCAAGACGGCGAGGCTTAGCCCTTCTCCAGGCTTAACGCAAGGGCTTTTTTGAGCCCTCGCGGGAAAATGCCTTCCAATCTCAAAGAGCGGCGGCCTAACTGACAGAACCCGAAGGACTTGTCAAGGGTGCCGCATCATTTATTTTCTCGCCCGCTCCAGCAGCCGGATAAGGCCACCAGCCGCAAGCGCGAGGAGGGATACTGCACTGCTTTCCCGGTTACGTCCAGCGAAAAATCAATCCCCGGCCGAAAATTCATCCTCTCCCGCGCAGCCAGCTCCGTCTGGAAACGTAGGCCACGCGCGGTCCGGCGCCCGACTCCGGCAGCAGGGCGAACATGTCCCCCCCCAGGCGAAGGCCCGAAACGTCCCCGAACGTGATGGCTCCCGTGGGGCAGGCCTCGGCGCAGGCGGTGGTGTAGCCTTCCGGCCCGTGGGCGATCAGCCGGTGTACGCAGAAGGTGCATTTCTCCACCACGCCCTTGGGGCGCACCGCCGCGAAGGGCGTCACCGCCGCGTCCATGCCCTTGGGCCAGACAGGCTCGCGCTCGTTGAAGCGCCGCACCCCGTAGGGGCAGGCCTTCACGCAGGAGCGGCAGCCGATGCACTGCGGCGTGGTCTGGCTGACGATGCCCCCGAGCGAACTGACGCGCGTGGCCCCCGTGGGGCACACCGGCACGCAGGGCGGGTTCGCGCAGTGCATGCAGGGCCTGGGCAGGAAGGCCGCGTCCGAATCCGGGAACTGGAGGCCGTTGGTGCGTCGCTCCAGCGTGATCCAGTCCATGCGCGAACCGGGAGCGACGTTGTTCTCCACCCTGCAGGCGGCCATGCAGGACCCGCAGCCGGTGCAGGCGTCCACGTCGATGACCATTCCCCAGACTGGCGAACTCATGCGGGCTCCAGGGTCGCGCGGCAGGCGTCCCAGCGACGCGCCGGACCGTTCCCGGCGGGGCGCGAGTCCATGGCGGCACGGATCGCGTATATTTGTTCCCGCGTGGGGGTCAGGACGGCGTGCCCGTCCATGACTGACTCGTCCAACGCCACCGTCACGTCCGCGCCGCCGGAATGCCCCTTGAGCCGGGCTCTTGATCCTTCCCGCAGGCGGAGGGTTTTCGCTGTCGCCGCATTGAGCCGTACGGAGGGGAGCGCCCCGCCCTGCCCGTCCGGAATCAATTTTTCAGGCGCGGGCCGGACAAGCAGCGTCAGCGGACGCTCCAGGTCTGACGCCTCCGGACCTGTGGCCCCGGCCAGCAACGTTGACCCGAGAGTGAACCCGCCCTCCCGGACGGTCGAGCGTATGCGCGGGCCGCACCACAGGCGCCCGGCCTGCAGCTCGCGCCAGGGATCCGCCTCCGGCGCGGGCCTGCCCTCCCCGGCCAGCACCTTCCAGGGCTCCACGCCACGGGCCACGAAGCCCTCCTCCCCTTCCAGCGCGACGGCCAGGGCGCGCTGCCGGGCCTGGTGGGACGGGCCCGCTCCGGGCAGGCCCAGGCGCGATGCAACCTCCAGCAGCACGTCCGCCGGGTGGCGGCAGTCGCCCATGGGGCGCAGCAGCGAACGGGCCAGGCCCAGGCAGGGGAAAGCCAGGCCGTAGGGAGTGCGCATGTCCTCCTGGCGTTCCAGGGGCATGGGCGCGGGAAGCACCAGGTCGCACGGGGCGGCCGAGGCCGTGAGGCGGTCCGCGAAGCAAGCCTTGAATCCCATACGCGACAAAGCTCGTGCGGTGAGCACGCCGTCGGGCAGCTCCACCAGGGGATCGGCCTCCACCAGCAGCAGGACCTTGGGCGCGGGCCGCTCCCCCTGGGCCACGGCGCGCAGCCGGTCCAGGAGATCATCCGACGGGGCGGGAGCTCCGGGCGTCGCCGGGAGGCCCTCCACCAGAATGACGCCCCCGGGCCGGTTCAGCCGCCCGGCAAATGCGTTGGCCGCAAGGCCGGCCAGGATCGTGGACTCGTCCGCGCCGGAACCATATGCGGCCCCGGCGATGAGCACGCCGCCGTCCGCCAGGACCCGGGCCGCGTTCTCGAGGTCCGCTGGCTTCAGCCCAGTGGCTGCATGCACCAACTCGGGCGTGAACCGCGAACGTATCAACTGGAGGAATTCGGGAAGGTCCGGGGCCTCGCAACGGACCAGGCCGAGCGCGTCCAGGTGCCAGCACAGGCCAAGGGCCGCCGTGGCTTCCTTTCCGGCAGCCAGGGGCACCCAGGCATCGCACAGGGCGGCCGTGGCCCCGCGCTCGGGGCCGAAATAATACGCTTTCCCCTGCTTCTCCCGCCCGCGCGAACTGGCCCAGGCCCGGCGCAGGTGCGGCGAGGCGGGCATGGAGCCGAAGGCGTCCGCCCCCAGGAGCACCAGCCCGCGCGCGTTGTCCAGGTCGTAGCCCGGGGTGCCCGTGAGGCCCATGAGCGCGGCGGCCCGGGCGGCCGTGGCTACCTCGGAGGGCATGGCCGCGTGGGCGGCCCCCAGCCCGGCCCCCAGCCCGGCCACCAGTGCGGCGCAGAACGCGGCGGCAACCTCGCGCCCGCAGGATTCGCGGGCCTGCGAGACCACCAGGGTTTCGCCCCGTGCCTCGCTCAGGCGGGCGGCGAGCAGGTCCAGGGCCTTGGACCAAGCCACGGGCTCCAGGCGGCCCTCGGAGTTTTTGAGCAGAGGCACGCTCAACCGGCCTGGATGGGCCAGGGCGCGCACCTGCTCCAGGTCCGCCGGGGGCAGGCCGCAGCGGCCCAGGGGGTTCTCCGGGTTGGCGCGCACCAGCATGGGCCTGCCGCCCGAGGTGAGCACGCGGATGCCCGTGCCGAACTCTCCCGCAGCGCTGACGGTATCCACATGCTCCAGCGGCCCGGCGGGCGGGTGCGGCAGGTCAGGCGGGGAGTGCTCGCGGCGCTCCAGTTGGCGCAGGGCGTCCCAGGGGGCGGGGCTGGCGGCCGCGCCCACGGCGGCCCCGGCGGCCAGGGCAGCGGCGCACTTGAGGAATGTTCTGCGTTTCGACGCCATGGGGGCCTACCGGTGGCAGAGCACGCAGTCCTGCCCCGCGCCGCTGGCCTGGTGGCACTCGCGGCAGCGCTGCATGGACATGGTCCAGTTGGTGTAGCCGGAGATCCTGTCGCGGCGCAGGGTCGGGTAGTCCTCGCGGGACATGTCCGGGTGGCAGGCGGCGCAGGCGGCCTTGAGGTGCGGCCCGTGGGGGAAGCGCACGTGGCCGGGCTGGGCGGCCAGCACGAGCCAGGGCACCTCCTTGCGCTTCTTCACGTATTCGGTGACCAGCTTGTCGGCTTCCTTCTCGTCGTCGGAGCGCCCGCCCGTAGGGTCCTGATGGCACCCGGCGCAGACCGCCACGCGGGGCAGGCCGCCGAAGGCCCCGCCCGGCGCGGTGAAGTGGCAGGCGGCGCAGGGCACCTCCTGACGGGCATGGACCGAATGGCTGAAGCGGATGGGCTGGGTGAACGTCCGGGAGGCCAGCCTGGGCCAGGCCAGCCAGCCGCCGCCGAGGCCGATGGCCAGCCCCGCGGCAAGACAGGCCGCCAGCAGCGGGCGGACCGAAACGCGTGAGACGCCGTGGGCGGGCGTCCCCCTGCCCACGGCGTCTGAAGAATCCGGCCTCTCCCCTTCGGGAGCGCCCCCCTCGCCACGCGCGCGAATCAACTGTCCGGGCCGCTCTTGGCGTTTCGGCCGTACACGTCCTCGAAGCGCACGATGTCGTCTTCTTCAAGGTAGGGGCCGGTCTGGATCTCGATGATCTCCACGGTGACCTTGCCGGGGTTGGAGAGCCGGTGCACCGTGGCCTTGGGGATGTCCACGGACTGGTTCTCGGTGAGCAGGGTCTCCTTTTCGCCCACCTGCACCAGGGCCGTGCCCGAGACCACCACCCAGTGCTCGGAGCGGTGGTGGTGCATCTGCAGGGAGAGCTTGCCTCCGGCGGGCACCTCGATGCGCTTGATCTTGTAGTGGGGGCCTTCCTCCAGCACGGTGTAGCTGCCCCAGGGGCGGCGCACCGTGACGTGGGCGTTGATGAGCTCGCTGCCCTGCTTCTTGAGCGCGCCCACCACGTCCTTGACCTTCTGGGACTCGCTCTTGGGGCAGACCAGCGTGGCGTCGCGGGTCTGGACCACGATCATGTCATCGAGGCCCACGCAGGCGAGCTTGCCCCCGCGCGAAATGAGCAGGCTGTCCTTGCAGTCCAGGGCCAGCACGTCGCCCTGCACGGCGTTGCCGCCGGTGTCCTTGCAGCCCATGCGGTAGATGGCCTCCCAGTTGCCCAGGTCGTCCCAGGTGAAGGAGGCCTCGATCACGGCCTGGCTGTCCATCTTCTCCACCACGGCGTAGTCCACGGAGATGTCGGGGATGGAGTGGTAACCGGAGCACAGGGGGGCCTCGGCGCGGCGCTCCCACCAGTCCCAGAACACGGGCTGGTGCGCGCGGACGGCATCCAGGAAGGCCGTGGCCGAGAAGACGAACATGCCGCTGTTCCAGTAGTATTCGCCGCTCTCCAGGTAGCCACGGGCGGTGGCCAGGTCGGGCTTCTCCACGAAGGAGCGCACGTCGAAGGCTCCGGGCGCCAGGGGCTCGCCCCTGCGGATGTAGCCGTAGCCGGTCTCGGGCTTGTCCGGGGCGATGCCGAAGGTCACCAGCCGACCCTCGCGGGCCAGGGGCAGGGCCTTGCCCAGCGATTCCACCCAGCCGCCGTTGGAGCCCACCATGTGGTCCGAAGGGAACACGGCCACCAGCGCGTCGGGGTCGCTCGCCACGATGCTGTCCAGGGCCAGCAGGATGGCGGGCAGGGTGTTGCGGCCCACGGGCTCGGCCAGCACGCCCTTTTCCAGCGCGGGGTTGATCTCGCGCAGCTGGGAGCGCACCTCGAACACGTGCTCCTCGTTGGTGACGACCCACACGTTGCGCGGGTCGAAGACGTCCAGGGCGCGGTTCACCGTGCGCTTGAGCAGGCTCTCTCCCCCATCGAGGGAGAGCAGCTGTTTGGGCAGCAGCGTGCGGGAGAGCGGCCAGAGGCGGGTGCCTGAACCGCCCGCCAGGACCACGGCGTGGCAGTGCGGGAAAAGTTCGGAGGCTTCGGTGGGTTTCGTCATGGATTGGGCTCGCGTGGTGTTGGAGGATCAGCCTTCGAATACGAACGGTGACTCGAAGTCCTTGAAGAGGCCGAGCTTGGTGTCCTTGGAGGAGAGGATCGGGTCGGACACGCCCCAGTCGATGTTCAGGTCCGGGTCGCACCAGAGGATGCCGCTGTCGTTGTTCGGGGCGTAGAGCTCGTCCACCTTGTAGAGGAACTCCACGTTCTCGGTGAGCGTCACGTAGCCGTGGGCGAAGCCTTTGGGCACGAAGAGCTGCAGGAAATTGGACTCGCTGAGCACGAAGGACTTCCACTGCCCGTAGGTTGGGGAGCCCTTGCGCAGGTCCACCACCACGTCCAGCACCTCGCCGCGCGTCACGCGCACGAGCTTGGTCTGGGCCTTGGGCGGGGTCTGGAAGTGCAGGCCGCGCAGCACGCCCTTGCAGCGCGAGAGGGCGTGGTTGTCCTGTATGAAGTCGCAGGCGATGCCCTGCGCGTCCAGATTGGCCTTGTTGTAGCTCTCCATGAAGAAGCCACGCTCGTCCTGGAAGACCTTGGGGGCGTAGAGCCAGAGCCCTGGAATGCCGGTGGCCTCGAAACCCACGGCGTTACCTCCTGAATGATTCAGTGATCGAAACTGGGGCGGTATACCCCAATAGCCTCCCACGGGCAACCGCGAGAGGACGGACGGAAAGGCCGGGTGTCAGCAGCCTTCCAGCAGGGCGCGCGCGTCGTGGCTGGAGCGCACCAGCGGGCCGCAGTACATGTGCGCGACGCCCAGGCTCCGGCCCAGCTCGGCCACCTCGGCGAACTCGTCGGGGTGCACGTAGCGCTCCACGGGCAGGTTGCGCCGGGAGGGCCGCAGGTACTGCCCCACGGTGACCATGTCGCAGCCCACGCGGGCCAGGTCGGCCAGCACGCGCTCGAGCTGCTCGCGGGTTTCGCCCAGGCCGAGCATGAGCCCGCTTTTGGTCTTCGCCCTGCCGCCGTGGGCCTTGGCCCTGGCCAGCAACTCCAGGCTGCGTGCGTACACGGCCCCGGCCCGCACCGTGGCGTAGAGCTCGGGCACGGTCTCAAGGTTGTGGTTGAGCACTTCGGGAGCGGCCTCCAGCACGGTGTGCAGCGCGGCCTCATTCCCCTGGAAGTCCGGGATGAGCACTTCGATGCTGGCTCCGGGCAATTCACTGCGCACGGCGCGGATGGTGGCGGCGAAGATGGCGGCCCCGCCGTCGGGCAGGTCGTCGCGGGTCACGGAAGTTACGACCACGTGCTTGAGCGAGAGCTTGGCCGCCGCCAGGGCCACGCGCCCGGGCTCCTCGGGGTCCGCGGGGTCCGGGAGGCCCGGGGTGATGTTGCAGAAGGCGCAGCCGCGCGTGCACACCCCGCCCAGAATCAGGAAGGTGGCCACGCCCTTGCCGAAGCACTCGAAGATGTTGGGGCAGCGGGCCTGCCTGCACACGGTGTGCAGCTCCTGCCCGGCCACCACGGAGGCGGTCTTGGCGAAGGCCGGGTCGCGCGGGAGGCTGACCTTGAGCCACTCGGGCAAACGCGGCTGGCGCGGCTGCCGGGCGGGGCTAGCCTCTGGCGAGGCGCAGGAAGGCTTGGACGAGCTCATGCTTGACGCTCCCGATGTCGGCCCGCTCGGCGGGCAGGCCCGCGCGCGCAAGCTCCAGGGCGGCGGAGGTCATCTCCACGCCGGGCAGGCCGCAGGCGGTTATCACATTGAAGAGGGAAATATCCGGCCCCACGTTCAGGGCCAGCCCGTGGTAGCTGACCCAGCGGCGCACGCCCACGCCCACGCTGGCTATCTTGCGCGGCCCGGTCCACACGCCGGGGCGGCCCTCGCTGCGCCCGGCCTCGATGCCAAGGCCCGCCAGCACATCGATGGCCGCCTGCTCCAGGTCGGAGAAGAAGCGTTTCAGCCCGCCCGGGCGGCCCGAAAGGCGCATGACCGGGTAGATCACGGCTTGGCCCGGGAAGTGACAGGTCACGCTGCCGCCCCGGCTGGCCTTGGCCACATCCACGCCCCGGGCGCGCAGCTGATCCGGGGTCTCCAGAAGGAAGGCCTCTCCGCCGTGGCGGCCGAAGGTGACCACCGGCCGGTGCTCCAGCACGAAGATGCGCTCCTCGCCCCCGGCGAGCACCTCCTCCACGGCGGGCTCCTGCAGGGCCAGGGCCTCGCTGAAGCCTATGGTTCCCAGGTCGACGACGCGCATCACTTGCCCCGTGGGCCTTTGGGACCCTTGGGGCCACCCGGGCCAGCTCGCCTTGCACCAGCTTTGGCAGGACCGGACTTGGCCGGGCCAGATTTTGCCGGACCGGATTTTGCCGGACCCGATTTTCCCGGCGCGGATTTACCCTGGCCGGACTTGGCCGGGCCGGACCGCCCCGCTCCGGGCGGACGGCCGGGCGCCCCGGCGCCGCGCGGCTTGCGTTCGCCCGCCTGAACCTTGGGTGACCGCTCAGAAGTCTCTCGGGCGGGAGCGCCAGGCATCTCGGAAGACTGTTGCCCCCTGACCTCACCGGGCGCGGAGGAGTCCAGCGGGCAGACCAGGGCCCCGGTCTTGGGGTCGCGCATGGGGGATTCGGGCAGCTCGGCCTCCACCAGCGCGCCGGAGAGCAGTCCGCGCGGGGGCTGGACGAAGGTCATCAGCCGGATGCCGTCCTCGGCGCAGGCGTAGACCCCCTGCCCGCCGGGAAGCGCGAAACGGTGCGAGACCACCCGGGAGTTCACATCCTTATATTGAGGCTGCTCGCCGGACATGAGCAGGAAGGCAAGGCTGACCCTGTCCTTGTCCAGATCGGCGTAGTCGGTGAGACGCGCCAGCCAGGCCGGGATGCCGTCGGCCGGGAACGTGAAATGGCACCAGGAGCGCCAGCGCGGTGCCAGCATGGGGCAGGGGGCGTCGTGGGTGCAGGGGGACTGGGGGTAGAGCCCCTCCTCCATGAGCGCCTCGCGCAGGCGGGAGAGCAGCCCGCCGCCCAGGCGGGTGCCCGGCTCCACCAGGAGCAGCCGCCCGTTCGCCGCCAGACGGCCGGTCAGGACCTCGGCCACGCGGTCCAGGGCGTCGCGGCCCTCCTCGCCCCGGCCTCCGGCCAGCTCGTTCAGGGCGTTGAGCGCCGTCACCAATTGGAACGGCCCCTGGGGGGCCTTGTGCAGCGGGCCCTGGACCATCTCGATGCTCCAGGCCTGCCCGGCCTCCCCGGCCAGGGCCTCGAACAGGGCCTTGCCCGCGCGCATGACGCTGCCGGTCTGGTCCAGGCAGACGAAGCGCAGCCTGCGCGTGCGCAGCTGCGGCCTGGCGATCCACAGGGCCTGCACCAGGGTCAGCGGCCCGCAGCCCAGGTCCAGCACGGAGGAGCCCTCAGGCAGATCCAGGGCCAGCCCGTGCAGCAGGCGGGAGACGCGGTAGAGGTTCCAGGGCAGGAAATAATAGAGGTAGGCCGAGAGGTTGGCCGGGCTGGAGAGGTAGTTGGCCTGCGGGCCGGGGCCGCGCTCCGCCGTGAGCGCCAGGGAGAGGCGCTTGACGTCGGCGGGGAGCCCCATGCTGTGCTTGGGCTTGAGGGGATGCGCCGTGTGCAGGACGCGGCGGTAGTCCTCCAGTGCGGCGGCCAGCTCGGGCGGGGCCTGGATGAAGAGGGGGCGCGCGCTGCGCAATCTGCCCTGTGTGTCAGCCTGCATGGGTGAACCTCATGGAACCGATGAAAGAATCCTGAAAACCGGGCCGGGCGGCCACGTCCACCAGCCGGGACCTGCGGGGCAGCTCAGACAGCCAGGCCCGCACGTCCTCGCGGGCGGCAGCCAGGCAGGCCCCCTCAAGAGATGTGTTGCCCACGGCCCGGACCTTGAGCGCACCGCCGGGAGGAAGGAAGCCCAGGGACTCCAGATCCTGCGGGGAGACGTGCTCGCCCAGGGCTCCGGCCAGCAGGACGGACTGCAGGGCCGCGAAGCCGAGCCCGGCCTCCTCCAGAAGGAAGCGCACCGCCACGTTGAAGGCGGCCTTGACCTTGAGCAGCGCCTCCACGTCGGAGGCGAACAGGCTCACGCCGCCCGCATCCAGCCGGGGCTCGCCGCCATCGTCCCTCAGTCCGGCCAGAAAACGCGCGGCCAGGGGCGAGGGGGATTTGCGGTCGAAGCGGCCTTCCGGGGTCAGCGCGCCCGCGGCCAGCAGCCGGGCGGCCAGGCTCACGTAACCCGTGCCGGAGACGCCGCGCGCCGCGCCGCCGCCGAGCACCTCTGGCACGAGCCCGGCGGGCGTTGCAGCGAAGCGGACCGCCGCGTGCGGCCCCGCCAGCATGCCCTGGGCCATGCCCACGCCTTCCAGCGCGGGCCCCATGGGCACGCTGGCCAGCAGCACCTCGCCGCCGGGAAGCTCCAGGGCGAATTCGCCGTTGGTGCCCAGGTCGGCCAAAAGATAGGGGGGCTCGGGCCTGGTGTCTCCCAGAGCCGGGGAAAAGGCCAATGCGGCAAGCCCGGCGCTCACGTCGCCGCCCACGAAGGGCGCGGGGAGCGGCGGGATGTAGACCCGGGGCAGGCGCGCGTCAAGCTCGGCGTGCTCGCCCCCGGGCCAGCCGACCCGGTAGGGCGCGGCGGCCAGGCCGGAGGCGTCCAGGCCCAGGGCCAGCAGCGTCATGCAGGTGTTGCCCGCCAGGCATATCTTTACCGGCGTGCAGGGCAGCCCCCGGACAATCTTCATTATGGATGAAGTGACGGCCTCGCGCAGGCGCTCCGCCCCGCCCGGCAGGGAGGCCAGGGAGAGCCTGGCCATCACCTCGGAGCCGGCCCCAAGCTGCGGGTTGGGAAACTGCCCGCCAAGAGTTTGGCCCGCGCCCTCGAAGCGCCAGTGCACGGAGGTGGTGCCCAGGTCCACGCCCAGCACGCCGTCGCAGGCTGCGGGCAACTCCAGGGCTGAGCCCTGCTCCGGCGCCTCCAGGGCGGCCTCCACCACGCTGCCGGGCACGGGAGGCCGCAGGCAGGCCAGCCGCCAGCCTTCGCGCAGGCGGTCATGGAGCAGGCGCCGGGTTTCCTCCGGCAGGGGCTCGGGCGCCCCTTCCAGGAAGCGCACCCGGCACAGCCCGCAGCGGCCAGCGCCGGAGCACAGGGGCTTGCCCCTGTATGCCCCGGCCGCAAAAAGCGCCTGGGCCAGGGTGAACCCTGGCTGAATGACCAGGGTCACTGGCGAGCGCCCTTTTCCGGGCAGGACAGAGAAGGTTTTCATGGGGCTTGAAGATGCTTCCGCCGGGTTCGGAGCGCAAGCACTTTTCGTTCGGGTCAAACTTCAAGCGTATATCACATTTTCAAGCGCTGGCAACGCCTGTTTGTTTGTGATTAGCGGCACTTGTCCTAAATATGTCAAAAATCGGCGAAAAGTCTGGACATTATTTTTGCCCGCGACTAAGAAGAAAGCCAGGATACGATTGACGCGGGGTCATGGGCTTGATCTGTTGCGAACAGCCCTCCCGCAAGGCGCCCCACCTCCCGGAGTTGTTCCCCACGGGCGCCGCATTTAAAAGCATGAAGCCGAAGACACGAATGGATCACCGGACTCCGCCCGGGGAGATGGTCCGGACTTTCAAACACTGTCTACAACGGCAATAAAAAAAGGAGACGAGGAAAGAGATGCCCTGCACCACACCCCTTGCCCCCTGGATGAGCGTCCGCACCTTGCTTGTGGTCGCCATCCTACTCACCACAACCGCCTGCGGATCGAAACAGTACTCCAGCAAACAAGTCCTCGCCGACGACACAAACTCCACCGAATCCATCACCGCCAGCTTCGAACCTGCCTCCCCCTTCCTGCGCATGGGCGGCAACCAGTTCTGCACCCTCCCTGTGCCCAGCGTCGTTGCGGGAACCAAGAATCCCTTCGATCTCGTCAGCATGAGCGGCTCAACCACCAACCAGCGGCTGCTGGCCCTGGCCTTCAGCCAGATCGGCACGCTCTACCGCCCCGGCGGCACAGAGCCCTCCACCGGGTTCGACTGCTCCGGTTTCACCACCTGGGTCTACAGCAAGCTCGGCGTGAACCTGCCCCGCAGCTCCCGCGAGCAGTTCCAGGAAGGCAAAGTGATCGCCAAAAGCCAGCTGCGAAAAGGCGACCTGGTCTTCTTCGGCAACAAGCACCGCATCACCCACGTCGGCATCTACCTTGAAGACAACAAGTTCATCCACAGCTCCAGTTCCGGCGACACCGTCAAGATTTCCAGCCTGGACGAACCCACCTGGGAGCGCAAGTACACCGGCGCGCGCCGGGTGTTCTAGGCCTTCCGGGGCGGGCTCTCCGTCCGGCTGACCGGCCCTTGGGGGCGAAAGCGCAGGCTTTCGCCCCTTTTCATTTCAACCGGATTCGTCTATGCTTACAGGAAATCCAGTTGCCGTGAGGGTTCGGCGCATGGCCAGCCCCAAAAAAATACAGCCGAAAAAAATCATCAAGACAACGCTCACCTTTCTGGCCGGGCTCGCCCTGCCGGTCTCGCTCGCCGTGGGCTGGCATGTGGCGTACGGCCAGCAGGATGCCCCCGACAAGCCGAGGCAGGCCTACACAGGGGGCCCGCAGCGCGTGCCCCAGCCCTATCAGCCTGGCCCGGTGGCCACCAGCGCCCCGCAGCCCCAGGCCAAACCGGCCCAGACCGCCCAACCGGCGGCCCAGGCGTCAACAAAGCAGCCTGTGAACGTCGCCTCCGTGGAGCAGGCTCCGACCGTTCCCGCCGGGGATGAACTGGACGACATGCGGCGGATTTTCTCCAGCACCGTGCAGCAGCCCAACATGGAACGCATGGACCGCTACATCAAGGGCTGGAAAAACGCCCCCAAGGTGCAGCAGGCCCTGGAGGACCGGCGCAACAGGCTGGCCCGCATGGACAGGCGCTTCCTCGATTTCGTCCGGGAGGACGTGTCCGCCCAGCTCAAGCAGCGCGGGATGACCTTCGAGCGTTCGCAATATTTCGTCTACGCCGACCGAAACCCCAAGACCCAGTTCGTCCTGGTGGGTTTCTACGACTCTGACGCCCGGCACATCGAATTCCTCGGTGCGGACCTCATGTCCTCGGGGAACCTCGAAAAGGGCGGAGACTACTACGTCACGCCCACGGGCGTATTCGAGAACCTGGTGGACAACTTCGGCTACAGGGCCCTGGGCACCCCCAACCAGGAGGGCTGGCGCGGGCTTGGCGCCAAGGACAGCCGCGTGTGGGACTTCGGCGACCAGAAGAGCGTGAAGAAATACAAGGGCGGCAACACCGTGAGCCAGATGCGGCTGCTGATGCACTCCACCGACCCCGACAAGGGCGAGCCCCGGCTCGGACGGACGGACTCCAAGGGTTGCGTGCGCATCTCCCACACGCTCAACCACTTCCTGGACACCTACGCCATTTTGGACCTCAACTACGAGCAGTGGGCCAAGACCCGACCCGAGTCCTGGCTGCTCAAGAAGGACCGCCGCCCCGTGTCCCACCCCGGCAAATATCTGATCGTCGGGGACTCTTCCTCCTACTTTACGGCCCAGGCAAACCCCTGAGCGCCGGGTTACCCCATGACTGAATCCCCCCAGGCCGTGAAGCCGCCCCCTGAGCGCGTGCTCTGCATCGACGACGATTCGTCCATACGCGAGAGCATCAGCGCCTATCTCTCCGACGTGGGCTACTCCGTCGAGACTGCCCCCAACGGCGACACGGGCCTTAAAATCCTTGAGCACACCCCGTTCGACGCCGTGCTGCTCGACCTCTCCATGCCGGGCGTCAGCGGCCTGGAGGTGCTGGACCAGACCACCCGGTCCCACCCCACCCTGCCGGTAATCGTCATCTCGGGAACCGGCAACGTCCACGACGTCATCGCCGCCCTGCGCCTGGGCGCGTGGGACTTTCTGACCAAGCCCATCGAAGACCTGGACCTGCTGCATTACGTGCTGCGACGCAGCGTGGAGCGCTCCCGCCTGCGCCAGGAGAACGAGCGCTACCGGCTGCGCCTGGAATCCCTGGTGGAGGAACGCACCCTGGCCCTCTCCGAGGAGGTTCGCGAACGCCGGCTGGCCGAGGAGGCCCTGCGCAAATCCCTGCACGAGAAGGAAGTGCTCCTCAAGGAAGTGCACCACAGGGTCAAAAACAATTTGCAGGTGGTCTCCAGCCTGCTTTCCCTTCAGGCCCTGCGTCACGACGATCCCCGCCTCAACGAGTGCCTGCTGGACAGCCAGACCAGGGTCCGGGCCATGGCCCTGGTTCACGAGAAACTGTACAACTCCGAGGACCTGAGCCGCGTGGACCTGGGCAGCTACCTGGACCGCCTTACGCACTTCCTGCTGCAGACATACAGCCACACCGGCCTGACCATCACGCCGGACATCGCCTGCGACCCCGTGTCCCTGCCAGTGGACACGGCCATCCCCTGCGGGCTCATCCTGAACGAGCTGATCTCCAACTGCCTCAAGCACGCCTTCAGCGACCGCGGGGAGGGCGTGATCACCCTGCGGCTGCTCCGCGAGGGGGAGATGATCAACCTTCGTGTCGACGACAACGGGAAGGGCCTGCCCCAGGGCTTCCAGCTCGGGCGGGTGGACACCCTGGGCCTGCAGCTGGTGTACAACCTGACCCAGCAGCTCAAGGCCAGCCTCCACGTTGCGGGGCTCGACCCGGGCACATCCTTCCAGCTGAGCTTCCGCCACCCCGAGCCTCCCGCAGCCTGACCCCGGTTTCCCGAAAGCTTTGACATCCTTCCGGTTTGCGTGCACAGCCCAGGACTGGGAGGCTCCATGCCCAGCATCGCCAGCGACACCGGCCGCCATGTGACCATCGACCGGCGGCCCGGACAGTACCTGTCTTTCCCCGACGTTTGCCTCACGGACGCGGGCACCCTTGTCTGCGTCTACCGCCAGGGCGACCAGCACGTGGCCACCCGCTTCGACCTGCTCAACTGCACCAGCCACGACCTGGGCCGCACCTGGACCAAGCCCCGCTACCTGGTGCCCGGCGTGGGCCACTGCCCGCGCATGACCCGGCTGCCCGGCGGCAAGCTGATGATCATCGACGACCAGTCCCAGAGCACCTTCGTGAGCATGGACGACGGGGCCATCTTCCTGCGCCAGTCCTGCGCGGGCAGCTACATCCCCATCCCGGATCGCGTGCTGCCCCTGCGGCCGGACCTCTATCTGACCACCGGCCACACCCATCAGGGCGAATCGGCCCCCCCGAAGATCCGGCAGGCCCCCTCCATGCAGATGGTCTACGCCTCGCGCAACCAGGGCGGGGCGTGGCAGCCATACTCCGTCATGGTCTTCGACCCCAACCTCGTGCTCTGCGAGGCCTCCATGACACGCCTGGAGGACGGCAGGCTGCTGGCCATCCTGCGCGAGAACTCCTTCGTGCATGAGCCCATGTACATCTGCACGAGTGACGACGAGGGCGTCTCCTGGACGCCGCCCCGGCCCACGCCCCTCATCGGGCACCGGCCCTGCATCGGCCTCACGCCCTCCGGGCGGCTGCTGGTCACGTACCGCAACGTGGCTCCCGACGGGGGCACCGCCGCCTGGATGGGCTCCCTGGAGGAACTCGACACGGACTACGCCGTGCACGGCCTGCACCCGGACACGGACAACCCGCGACCGACCCCGCAGGGTTTGCTGGTGGAGAACGAGGCCGGGCGCGAGTCCTGCCTGCGCTACTGCCTGCGGCCCATGACCGACCCGGAGCGCGCCCGCGCCACCCTCTCGGCGGAAGTGCTGGTGGAATCCGCGCAGCAGAACGCCTGCGCCCTGTATTTCTGCGGCTGGTGGCGGCTGACGCCCGAAGCCCTGCTGCCCCCCGCGCCTGACGCCGCACCCACCGCCCTTGAGCGCGGGAAGCCGGTGCGGCTGACGCTGCGCCACTCCCCGGGCGAGGTCCGGGCCGAGGTGAACGGAGAACACGCCGGGACCTACCCCGTGGACTCCCGCCGCGCCGAGGCCAGGCCCATCCTTGTCGGCAACGCCAACACCCGCGAGCACAACGGCGGGCGGCACTTCTGGCGCAGCCTGTCCCTGAGCGTCACGGAACCGCGTTACGAGCGTGATTACACCTGGAGCTGGGAGCACACCCAGGGCCACCCGGACGCCTGGGCCCAGGCCAGGGTGCTTGAGATGGCCAACGACCGCGAGGCCAACTTCGGGGATTACGGCTACTCGGGATGGACCGCTCTGCCCGACGGCCGCTATTTCTGCGCCTACCATCACGCGGCCAGCGCCGAGCCCGGGTACGAGCCGGGCCGCAGCTGCCACATCCGCGGAACATGGCTTGAGGATTCCGATTTCACCCCCCAACCGCCGAGAGAGGGACCATGAGCAGTGAAGCACCCGCCAAGCGCAAGACCCTGGGCCAGATCGAGGTCATGCGCGCCCTGGCCGTAACAGGCATCTTCCTTTACCACCTCTGGTCCGACGTTCCCAAGGCGGGCACCGAGAACCCCTTCGGCTCCTGGTTCGGCGTGCTGCTCAGCCAGGGCTGGATGGGCGTGATCCTGTTCAACATCGTCACTGGCTTCGTGCTCACCCTGCCCTTCGCGGGTCCGGCCGGGCGGCCCATGCCCTCCTACTTCCAGTTCATGCGCCACCGCCTGCTGCGCATCTGCCCGAACTACTACATCGGGTTGGTGTTCTGGACGCTGGTGGCCATCATCGCGGGCAAAGGCGGCGCGGCCCTGCTGAGCTCCTTCGTGCAGCACGCGCTGTTCGTGCACACGCTGAACCCCGCCGTGTTCTTCGACATCGTGCCCGCCTACTGGTGGATGGGCCTGCTGGCGCAGTTCTACCTGGCCTACCCCCTGCTCTGGAGGCTGTTCACGAAGTTCGGCCCCAAGAAGGCGGCCCTGCTGCTGTGCGGCGGCTGCTGGGGCCTGTGGGCCTTGTTGGAGGTGCTGGCCAAGCTGATGCCCGGCTCCACCTTCGCCATGTGCAACTACTTGTTCTACTTCAACCTGCCCTACCGCCTGGGCGAGTTCGCCCTGGGCATGTACCTCTGCGCCCTCTGGCGGGACCCTGTGGCCAACCCCGTGCTCTCGCAGGGCCTGAGCGTGGGCGTTGCCTTCAAGCGCATGCGGCGCCTGGCCGTGGCCGGCTTCGCGCTGCTGGTGGGCTGGGGCTGGCTGGTGGGCATCCCCGGACCGGTGCTGCTGGTGACGCACCTGTACTGGCTGGCGGTGGTGTTCTGCGGCGGGGCGGCGATCTTCTTCATGGACAGCATGGACAGCCTGGGCGTGTGGAAGCCCGTGAGCGCGTACGCGGGTCTTTCCTACAGCATCTACCTGATGCACCAGCCCATCCTGGCCTACGCTTCGGAGTGGGTGCGGCCCCAGATGGAGCCCTTCCCGGCGTTCATATTTCTGACGGGCGTGTGCGGGCTGGCCTCCGTGCTGGTGGCCATGATCACGGACAAGGCCGTGGCGCGCATCAACGAAGTGATCGGCTAGAGTGGAGTCCTTGGAGAACATGCCCGTGTTCTCCAAGGACTTAAATATCTATCCCAGGCTGTTATGGAACATACCCCAAATCCTGCGACGCCAGGCTAGGCGGCGCGGGCGGCCTTGAGCGCCGCCTGCGAGGCGGCCGCGTCCATACCGGCCAGGAACGCGCGGGGGTCGGGCACGCGCAGGGAGCAAGCCGGGCGCGTGGCCTCGAACACCTGCGCCTCCAGGGCCAGGGGATCCTGCAGGTCGGGCTCGACGCCCATGTGCGGGAGCAGCAGCGCATAGCCCTTCAGGGCGTGCCGGCGCATAAGGGTGAGCATGTCCCCCCGGCGGGTGCGGGACGGGTCCTCCCCGGGGGCGCAGGCGCGGCCGAAGACCACCAACTGGCGGCAGGACAGGAAGCGCATGGGGTACACCGAGCAGGCCCCCTCGTGCAGGAAGGGGCACCCCTGGCCCCCGCCTTCGGCCAGGCGGGCCAGCACGGCCTTGCTCCCCGGGGGATTGGCCCCGGTCAGGTGCCAGACGGCGCCGGCCACTTCCAGGTCCGTGGCGCGGTGCACGGGGCTTTCGCAGCAGGCGCTGCAGCGCTTCCTGCACGCAGGCTGGCTGCCGCGCAGCAGCGACTCCTGACGCAAGCTCAGGCGCACACCTGCCTCCAGCATGGCCTGGGCCTTGATCAGGCTTCCCATCCAGGAAAACGTCAAGGCCTTGGCGGTAGTTCCGCAACCCATTATGATTCCTCCTGTTCCCGTCCATGCAAACGGGCTCGCAACAGGGTTGAAGCAATCTTCGTTCCAGGCTGCCGGCTGAATGCAGGCCCAACCCGGCAAAAGCATGACGTTTTTGAAACACTCGGAAGTGGCGGCAAACCCACCCCGAGTGGTCGTAAGATGGGCCGGAAAGAGGGGGTGGGAAACAAGGCCGCTTCAGGCCGAAGCCTCCTCGCGAGCCATCCGCAGGCCCTTCGAAGCCCCTCTGAAGCGGCAATTCCCTCCCGGCGACCACCTCCGAGACCCTCCGCACCCACTTTTTGCGGCGATAAAAGCCACGATTCTCATTTTGTCACCTTTACATTGTCCGGGGTTTATTTTACATTATTGAAAATGAAGCCGGAACGCAGGCCGCCAAAATCCGGGAAAGCCCAAGGAACAGGAAGGATTCCGCCTCCCACGGGCACTGGAGTAGAGGCCCCGCCTTCCGCCGGAGTTTCAGGAAACTTTGCGCCCGCAGGCCGCACACGGCTCGAACAGCCGCACCGGCCGGACGCGCGGACCGGCCCGGCCCCCGCTGGCCTGCCCGATCAACCAACCGTGTCAATCGCCTTTTAAAAATGGAGAGCACCCTATGAGTGGAATCCAGGCACGTTTGAACGCCATCTCGGCGATCATCAACTACAAACCGGCCAACGCCCCCCTCAACTTCCACGAGACCAAGCCCACCGACATTTTTGGCAGCAACGTCTTCAACGACAAGGTCATGAAGGAGCGCCTGCCCAAGGCGGTCTACAAGTCCCTGAAGAAGACCATCCAGCTGGGCGAGAAGCTGGACCCCTCCGTGGCCGACATCGTGGCCAACGCCATGAAGGACTGGGCCATCGAGAAGGGCGCCACCCACTTCACCCACGTGTTCTACCCCCTGACCGGCCTCACCGCCGAGAAGCACGACGCCTTCCTGGTTCCCGAAGGTGACGGAAGCGCGGTGGCCGAGTTCTCCGGCAAGATGCTCATCCAGGGCGAGCCCGACGCCTCCAGCTTTCCCTCCGGCGGCCTGCGCGCCACCTTCGAAGCCCGCGGCTACACCGCCTGGGACGTGACCAGCCCGGCCTACATCCTGGAGAACCCCAACGGCACCTTCCTGTGCATCCCCACCGCGTTCGTCTCCTGGACCGGCGAGGCCCTGGACAAGAAGACCCCGCTGCTGCGCTCCAACCAGGCCCTGAACAAGCAGGCCAAGCGCGTGCTGAAGCTGTTCGGCGTCAACCCCAAGCTGCCCGTGGTCTCCTACGCCGGCCCCGAGCAGGAATACTTCCTGATCGACCGCAACTTCGTGTTCTCCCGCCCGGACCTGCTGATCGCCGGCCGCTCCCTGTTCGGCGCCCCCTCGGCCAAGGGCCAGGAGTTCGAGGACCAGTACTTCGGCGTGATCCCCCGCCGCGTGCTCTCCTTCATGATGGAAGTCGAGCGCGAGCTGTTCAAGCTGGGCATCCCGGTCAAGACCCGCCACAACGAAGTGGCCCCCAGCCAGTTCGAGATCGCCCCCATCTATGAGCAGGGCAACCTGGCCACCGACCACAACCAGATGGTCATGACCACCCTGCGCACCGTGGCCAAGCGCTACGGCATGATCTGCCTGCTGCACGAGAAGCCTTTCGCGGGCATCAACGGCTCGGGCAAGCACCTGAACTACTCCATCGGCAACGCCGAGCTGGGCAGCCTCTTCGATCCGGGCGACACCCCGCACTCCAACGCCCAGTTCCTGGTGTTCTGCGCCGCCGCCATCCGCGCCCTGCACAAGTACGGCGCCCTGTTGCGCGCCACCGTTGCCTCCGCCTCCAACGACCATCGCCTGGGCGCCAACGAGGCCCCGCCGGCCATCATGAGCGCCTACCTGGGCGAGCAGCTGACCGACGTGTTCGAGCAGATCAAGAAGGGCGAAGTGAAGGGCTCCAAGCAGAAGGGCCTCATGCACATCGGCGTGGACACCCTGCCCCCGCTGCCCATGGATCCGGGCGACCGCAACCGCACCAGCCCCTTCGCCTTCACCGGCAACCGCTTCGAGTTCCGCGCCGTGGGCTCCTCCCACTCCATCGCCGGCGCCCAGGTGGCCCTGAACGCCATGATGGCCGAATCCCTGGACTACATCGCCACGGAGCTCGAGAAGCTGGGCAAGGTCAACAAGACCCAGTTCAACGAGGGTGTGCAGAAGCTGCTGCAGAAGATCATGAAGGAGCACGACGCGGTCATCTTCAACGGCGACGGCTACTCCGACGCCTGGCATCAGGAAGCGGCCAAGCGCGGCCTGCCCAACCTGAAGACCACCCCGGACGCCCTGCCCGTGCTGACCACCAAGGAAGTCCTGGACCTCTTCACCAAGTACAACATCCTCTCCGAGGCCGAAGTGAAGTCCCGCCAGGAGATCTACCTGGAGCAGTACGTGAAGACCGTCCTCACCGAGGCCAACCTGGTCATCCGCATGGCCCGCACCGTGATCTTCCCGGCCGCCATGCGCTACCAGGGCCAGCTGGCCGACACCTGCGCCAGCCTCAAGGCCATCGGGCACGACTTCAAGATGGCCTCCCTGGAGGACGTCACCACCAAGCTGCGCTCCATGCAGGCTGAAGTGGACAAGCTGGAGAAGCTCATCGGCCACGAAGGCGGCGACACCCTGGCCCACGCCAAGTTCATGTGCGACAAGGTGCTGCCCGCCATGCTGGCCGTGCGCGGCTACGCCGACGCCCTGGAAGCCGTGGTCGCCGACGACCTGTGGCCCCTGCCCAGCTACCAGGAGATGCTGTTCATCCGCTAGGCTCCGCCACGGATACAGCGACCGGACAAGACAAGGCCGCCCCCGCGAGGGGGCGGCCTTTTTCGTGGCGGATAGGGCGAAACGGGGATGGCGGCGCTCAGCTCTTGAGAAGGCGCAGCATGGCCTCCGGGTCCGTCACGGCGGGCTGGCACACGCCGCCCACGCAGACGTAGGCCGTGGCCTTGCCGTCCTTGGGCGTCATCATGGCGGTATACGGGGCCAGCTCCCCGAGGCCGTCCGCGGGCCGCTCCAGGACGAGCGTGTCCGGCAGACGGCTTGCGCGCAGCGCCTGCCGGAAGGGCTCCAGGCTCTCGGGCGTGGGGCCGGAAAGCACCACGTCCGCGCTGCGCCCGAGGGCCATGTCCAGGCCGCAGAGCAGCATGGTGTAGCCCGAGGCGTAGGTGCGAAGCGAGGCGCCGGCCGCCCGGGCCGTGCGGGCGGCGTGTTCTGCCAGCTCGTGCCTGCCGCACAGGCGCGAGAGCCGCAGCAGAACCAGCATGGCCGCCGAGTTGCCGGAGGGCAGGGCCGCGTCCACGAAATCCTTGTGGCGCACCAGCAGCTCCTCGGCGTCCGATGCCGTCAGGTAGAAGCCGCCGTTCTCCGCGTCCTCGAAGTCCCGGATCATGATCCCGGCCAGTTCCAGGGAGGCCTCCAGCCAGACGGGGTCGCCGGTGGACTGGTGCAGCTCGGTGAGCCCCCAGATCAGGAAGGCGTAGTCGTCCAGGGTGGCGGCGATGGCCGCGTCGCCGTCGCGGTAGCGGTGCAGCAGCCTGCCCTCGGGCGTGCGCAGCCGGGCCAGGATGAAGTCCGCCGCGCGGGAGGCGGCCTCCACCGGTTCAGGGTCCGACAGGATGCGCCCGGCCTGGGCCAGGGCGGCGATCATCAGGCCGTTCCAGTCCGTGAGCACCTTGTCGTCCTTGTGGGGGTGCACGCGTTTCTCCCGCTGGGCGAAGAGAACCTCGCGGATGGCCTCCAGACGGCGCTCGTCCTCGGGAGCCGGCCACTCCCGGAGATGCGGTATGTTGGCCCCGGTGAGCTCGCCGCTGGCCTCGTCGGCGAAGTTGCCCTCCGGCCGCAGGTTCATCAGTCGGATGAACAGAGAGGCGTCCTCCGGGGACAGCAGCTCCCGGATCTCGACCACGGTCCAGACGTAGAACTTGCCCTCCTCGCCTTCGCTGTCTGCGTCCTCGGCGCTGTAGAAGGCCCCCTCGGGGCTTGTCATGTCGCGCAGCACATAGCGAATCACTTCCCTGGCGGTGCGCTCCGCCAGCGGGTCGCGGGAGGCATCGAAGGCTTCGGCGCAAGCCATAAGCATCATGGCCTGGTCGTAGAGCATCTTCTCGAAGTGGGGCAGCAGCCAGTGGGCGTCCGTGGAGTAGCGGTGGAAGCCCAGGCCCACCTGGTCGAACACGCCTCCCAGGCGCATGGCAGTCAGGGTGCGCAGCACCATGCCCAGGGCGGCGCGGTCCTCCTTGCGGGCGTGGCGGCGCAGCAGGAAGAGCAGCTGGTGGGGCGAGGGGAACTTGGGCGCGTCCCCGAACCCGCCGTTCTTCTGATCGAAGCGCAGCGCCAGTTGGTCGAAGGCGGCGTCCAGCAGGGCGGAGTCCGGTTCCGCCAGCGCACCCGCCCCCTCGGGTTTTTCCTCGCCCAGGCGCAGCAGGGCCTGGTGCACGTTGCCCGCGGCCCGCTCCACTTCCTCCGGCCGGGTGTTCCAGACGTTTGCCAGGGCGGGCAGCAGCTCCATCATGCCCATGCGCCCGAAGCGCGAGGCCTTCGGGATGAACGTGGCCGCGAAGAACGGCCGCCCCTGGTGGTCAATGAACACGGAGAGCGGCCAGCCGCCCGCGCCCGTCATCATCTGGCAGGCTTTCATGTACACGGCGTCCAGGTCGGGGCGCTCTTCCCGGTCGATCTTCACGGGCACGGCCACGCTGTTGAGCAGCGCCGCCACGTCCTCGTCCTCGAAGCACTCGCGCTCCATCACATGACACCAGTGGCAGGTGGAGTAGCCGATGGAGAGGAACAGCGGTTTGTTCTCCGCCCGTGCCGTGGCGAAGGCTTCCGGGCCCCAGGGCCGCCAATCCACGGGGTTGTGGGCGTGCTGGAGCAGGTAGGGGCTTTTTTCCGTGATGAGCGCGTTGGCGCGGCGGGACATGAGGCCTCCTTGCTTGGCGGACGGTTGGAGACAAAACCTGCCGCCAAGAAAAAATGCGGGCTTCTCTCCATGGAAATCCGGCCGGAAACCGAGTAGTATGAGTCCCGAGATACTATGAAACTGCGTACAAAGGCCACACTTCTTCTTTCGGGGCTGGTTCTGGCGGTGGTCGCCGGGACGAGCCTCTTCCTGCTCAATTACCAAAAGGCGGCCCTGAGGCAAGTGGTCTTCGACGGCCTGGTGGCGGAAGCCGAAGGCGTGGCCAACGATATCCGCAAATACATGGAGGGCAGCGTCCGCGACACGGAGGCCATCGCCGCCAACCTGCCCCTGGACGCCCTGGCGGCCTCCGACATCGAGAGGCTCCGCGCCTACCTGCGGCTGCAGCTCCGGCTGTTTCCCCAGTTCGAGAACGGGCTGTTCCTGCTCAGCCCGTCAGGAATCTTCCTCGCGGACTACCCCGCACACCCCGAGCTTGAGGGCGAGAGCTTCGCCTACCGCGAGTACTACCAGGGCGCCGTCAGCAGCGGCCGCGCCGTGCTGAGCCCCCCCTACCTCTCGGCGCGGACGGCCCTTCCGGTCATGACCGTGGCCGCCCCGGTATTCGCCCCCGGCGGCAAGCTGCTGGGCCTGGTCTGCGCTTCGCTGAACCTTTTCTCCCCCCACGCGCTGAGCGAGGGCGGGCGCAGGATGAGCAAGGGCGGCTACGTCTACGTGGTCAGCGCCTCCGGCCAGTTCCTGATGCACCCGGAGCGCGGCAGGATATTCACATCCCTGAGCCTCGGGCAGAACCTGTTCCTGGACAAGGTGCTCCAGGGCTACGAGGGCGTGGGGGAGACGGTCAACAGCAAAGGCGTCGATATGCTCATCGCCTCCCGCAAGGTGCCGGAGTTGGGTTGGCACGTGCTGGCCCAGGTGGGCGTCAAGGAGGCCTTCGCGAACCTCGACGAAGCCCTGGTCGCGGTGGGCGTCTTCTTCATCGCCGTGCTGGCCCTGGTGATCCCGGCGGGGCTGCTGGCCATGCGCCGCATTGCCCGGCCGCTGGAGGCCCTGGAGGCGGCCGCCCAGATCATCAGCCAGGATCTGCAAAAACCCGGCGGCGCGCTCACCCGCCCCTTCGCCTCCAGCGCCTTGGACGCCCTGCGCAAGATGCGCTCCAACGACGAGATCGGAAAGCTGGCCCGGGCCTTCTTCCATCTCTCGGTGCGCCTCAAGCAGACCCTGGCCTCCCTGCGCGGCGCCGCCGAGGACTGGGAGCGCACCTTCAACTCCGTGCAGGAGGCGCTCCTGGTGCTCGACGCCAACGGCCGCGTGCTGCGGGTCAACCGCGTCACCGAGGACCTCTTCCGGCTCCCTCTGCGCGATATCGTCTCCAAGCACTGGCGGGATGTCCTCGCGGGCGGCGCCGCCGTCCCGGAGGACTGGCCCGGCATGGAGATCCTGCGCGACTCCGGGCGCATCCGGCTGACCACCGTCCTGCCCAGGCAGCAGGGCCTCTACGAGCTCAACTTCAGCCCAGTGGCGGGGCGGCGGGGCGGCAAGGGATACCTGCTCGTGATCACCGACGTGACGGAAAAGACCCGCAGCGAGGAGCGCATCCGCGAGCTGGCCTTCCACGACGGGCTCACCGGCCTGCCCAACCGCCTGCTGCTTGCCGACCGCCTGGAGCAGGCCATCGCCACCGCGGAGCGCAACCAGACCAAGGTGGGCGTGCTCTTCCTGGACCTCGACGAGTTCAAGCGCGTCAACGACACCCACGGGCACGTGGCGGGCGACGAACTGCTGCGCCGCATGGCCCGCCGCCTGGGCGCCTGCCTGCGCGCCAACGACACCCTGGCCCGCTACTCCGGCGACGAGTTCGTGGCCGTGCTCATCGACCTGGTCCGGCCCGACGAGGCCGCTGCCATCGCCACGCGCATGCTGGAGGCGGCCGCCGAACCCTTCGAGATCGGCGGGACAACTGTGCGCGTGGGCGCGAGCATCGGCATCGCCATATCCCCCCAGGACGGCTCCACAGCCAACCAGTTGCTCAACCACGCCGACACCGCCATGTACCGGGCCAAGGGGCGCGGCAAGAACAACTTCTGGTTCGCCGACGCCTCCACCGCCAGCAACGCCTACGACCATCCCGAGCAGTAGGAGCCTCCCGCGCCGCACGGTGTGCGCTCACACTTGCCATTTGTGTATTGCAAGACTATACACAACGTCATGCAAGAACATACGCCGCTCCCGCTGCCCCTGGCCACGGCCCCGGCCGGGTTCCCCTCCCCCGCCGAGGACTACCTGGACCAGCGCCTGGACTTGAACGAGCACCTGGTCCGCAACCCGGCCGCCACCTACTTCATCCGCGTTCAGGGGGACTCCATGCGCGGCGCGGGCATCGCCTCGGGCGACCTGCTGGTGGTGGACCGCTCCGTGGAGCCCAGGCCCGGCCACGTGGTGGTGGCCGCCGTGCATGGGGAGCTCACGGTGAAGCGCCTCAAGCGCCTGGGCCGCCTGCTGGTGCTGGCCCCCGAGAACCCGGACTTCACCCCCATCCCCCTGAACGAGGAGAACGCCGTGGAGATCTGGGGCGTGGCCACCCACGTCATCCACCGCCTCGCGGCGGCCGGGGGGGGCGGGCCGTGCTCTTCGCGCTGATGGACTGCAACAACTTCTACGCCTCCTGCGAGCGCGCCTTCGACCCGGCCCTGGCCAGGCGGCCCGTGGTGGTGCTCTCCAACAACGACGGCTGCGTCATCGCCCGCTCCCAGGAGGCCAAGGACCTGGGCATTCGCATGGGCGAGCCGGAGTTCAAGTGCCGGGAGCGCTGCGCCCGGGCCGGGGTGGCGGTGTTCTCCTCCAACTACACCCTCTACGGCGACATGTCCGCGCGGGTGATGGCCACCGCCGGGGCGCTGGCGCCGCGCATGGAGGTCTACTCCATCGACGAGGCATTCCTGGAACTGGACGGTCTGCCCGGCGGCCCCGAGCCCTACGCCCGGATGATCCGCGAGCGCGTGCGCCGCGACACGGGCATCCCGGTCTCCATCGGCGTGGCCCCCACCAAGACCCTGGCCAAGGCCGCCAACCGCCTGGCCAAGAAGGACCCCTCCATGCGCGGCGTGCTCGTCCTGCCCGAGGGCGAAGCCCGGCGGGAGCTGCTGGCCCGCCTGGACGTGGAGGACGTCTGGGGGATAGGCCCGCGCCACGGCCGCCGCCTGCGCGAGCGCGGGGTGCGCACCGCCCTGGACTTCATGGCCCTGCCCCGCGAGTTCGTACGCAAGACCATGACCGTGGGCGGCCTGCACACCTGGCTGGAGCTGCACGGCACCCCCTGCCTGCCCCTGGAGCTGGCCCCCAAGCCCAAGCAGAGCATCGTCTCCTCGCGCTCCTTCGGGCGGCCCGTCACCAGCCTGGAGCACCTGCGCGAGGCCCTGGGGCAGTATATCTCCCGCGCGGCCGAGAAGCTGCGCGCCCAGAAGAGCCGCGCCGCCTCCATCCTGGTCTTCGTGCAGACCAACACCTTCATCGAGGGCGAGCCCCAGTACAGCGCCTCCCAGAGCCAGGCCCTGGACCCGCCCACCGACGCCACCCCGCGCCTGATCGCCCAGGGCGCGGCCGTGCTGGAGCGCATCTTCCGCCCCGGCTTCCGCTACAAGAAGGCCGGGGTCATGCTCTGCGGCATCGAGCCCGCGCAGGGCGCGCAGCTCTCGCTGCTGCACGCCCCGGACGAGCGCGGCGGCAGGCTCATGGCCGCCCTGGACCGGGTCAACGCCCGCTGGGGCCGGGACACGCTGTTTTCGGCGGCCTGCGGCGTGGAGCGCACCTGGAGGATGCGCCAGGGGAGGCGCTCGCCCCGCTACACAACAGTCTGGGAGGAGCTTCCCGTGGCCAGGGCGTAAGAGATGAGATGGGAAAAGAAATATGCCTCCGGCGGCCAAAGGGAGTTCCTCCCTTTGGAATCCCTTTCGGCTTCGCGGCTGGCCTGGGAGTATTTCACTCGAAGGGACACCATCCCAAAGTGTGATGAGTTGGGGACGGGTTTGAGCTTGAAACGGCCTGATGGCCCCGCTCGATCGCCCCTTCGCACAGCCTGTGAGAGACTTTAGACGAGTTTCCGCCATGAACCGCGCCGTCTCCTGGTGGGGGCTGCTCCGGGCGGGGAGTCCAGATATTCTTCAAATATATCGGGCCTCCCC
>NZ_JAKZKW010000030.1 GCF_022808695.1 Fundidesulfovibrio soli | reverse complement strand
CTGTCCGCCGCCCGGCGGGGCGGGTGTTCTTCAAATACGCCAGTCCCGCCGGGCGGCGGACAGGCCGCACCGGGGGTAAGGGCGGCCGAAAAATCTACGGCCACAGCCAGATCCCCGCGAACACCGCCACGGCCAGGGCCAGCGAGGCCGCCAGGTAGGTCTGCAGCCGCCCGGTCTGCGCCGTGGCCGCAACGCCGCCCAGATGCCCGGCGGCGTAGGCCGCACCGTCCACCACCATGTCGATGCCCTTGCGGTCGAACACGGCCGCGAATCGCGCCTTTTCCATCAGCCCGCGCAGGCCCACCGTGCGGTAGACCTCGCTCCAGATGCCGTCCACGAAGGCCAGGGGCTGCGACACGAGCTTGTAGAACACCCGGCCCACGGCCCCGTAGAGCATGTCGAAATCCGCCAGCCGCCCGGGCAGCGGGGCCACCACGTTCTTCGCGACCATATAGGCCAGCACGCCGAAGCCCGTGAGCATGAGCGACTGCAGCACGCTCCAGGCCGTGTAGGGCTGGAAATCAACCTTGTAGGGCAGGATGGCGTACAGCGCGCCCGGCATCACGCCCAGGCCCAGGCAGACGAGCGCCCCGCCCGCCATTGCCGCCTTCATGCAGTTCGGCACCGGGGCTGCCGGTTCGGCCTGCCCCTCGGGCGCGAAGAACACCAGCCAGGGCAGGCGCACGCCCACGGCCAGGATGGCCGCCAGCGCGCCCAGCTCCAGGGCCAGGCCCAGCCAGGTGTTGAAGCCCGAGGCCGCAGCGATGGTCATGGATTTGGTGGTGAAGCCGCCGAACAGCGGCAGGCCCGAGGTGCTGGCCGCCGCCGCCAGGTAGCAGGCGGCCACCAGGGGCATGGCCTTGGCCAGCCCGCCCAGGCGCTCCATGCGCCCGGTGCCCGTGGAGGTGATCACCGCGCCCACGGCCATGAACATCAGACCCTTGTAGGCCACGTGGGCGAAGGCGTGTGCGCAGGCCCCGTTGAGGGCCATCTCGGTGCCCACGCCGATGCCCGCCAGCATGAAACCCACCTGGGCGATGGTCTGGTAGGCCAGGCTGCGCCGGGCGTCGCTCTCCACCAGGGCGTAGACGCCCGCGTAGATCACCATCGCCGCCCCGGCCACCGTCAGCGGCTCGAACCCGGAGAAGGCCCTGGCCAGCACGTACACCGCAGTCTTGGTGGTGAAGGCGCAGAGGTACACCGAACCCATGGCCGAGGCCTCGGGGTAGGCGTCGGAGAGCCAGGCGTGCAGCGGCACCACGGCCGCGTTCACCGCGAACCCGGCCAGGATGAGCATGTCGTACAGGGCCAGGGGGCCGGGGGCCACGTGCTCGAAGGCCAGGGAGCCCGTGGCCTTGTAGCGCAGGATCAGCCCGAACAGCAGGAGCAGCCCGCCGAAGATGTGGAACAGAAAATAGCGGTAGCCCGCCGCCTGGGCCGCGTCCGTGCGCCTGAGCCAGATGAGCAGCGTGGAGCCGATGCTGGTCAGCTCCCAGAACACGAAGAGCGTGAGGTAGTCGCCCGCCAGCAGGCAGCCCAGGGCGCCGCCCACGTGCAGCGCGGCGGCCGCGGGTTCGGCGGGAGTGTCCTGGTAAAGGGCGTACACCGCCGCCAGCAGGGATTGCAGGGCGAACACGTGCATGAACACCAGGGAGAGCTTGTCCGCCCGGGCCAGCACCAGGGTGTTACCCAGCCAGTGCATCTTGGCCAGCACGACCTGGCCGCCCTCCAGGGAGAAGCTCAGCCACACGGCCGTGGCCACCGCGATCAGCGGCGGGATGAGCGTCAGCGGCTTCCAGTTGATCCGCCCCCTGGCGAAGGGCAGCAGCGCGGCCAGCCCCAGGAAGGCCAGGGACGGATGCACGAAGCCCACCATTTCAGCGGCCATCGCCTTCCCTCCCGTTGATCCTGACCAGCGGCCCCAGCATGGCCCCGGCGGCCACGCACAGCGCCAGCCCGCCCAGGAGCCCGAAGGCGGCCCAGAACCCGGGCACGGCCTCGGCCTCGAAGTGCGGGTGGTGCGGCAGCACCAGCAGGTTGGCCCCCGCCAGCGCGGCCAGGATCGCCGCCAGGATCTTCCAGTACTTGCTGCTCACAGGCGTTTCCCCTTCGTCAATTATGGCCCTTCGAGGGAGGAGGGCCTCCGGCGGCCAAAGGGACTTCGTCCCTCTGGACTCCCATTCTGCTTCGCGTCCCAGACGGACACGGTCATTTCAATGCTTCCCAGCCCCATTTTACCGCGCTGAACCGCTTCGGTTCCGGCCTTGGCCTCAGCCGGGCCGTGACGGCTGATATTCTTCAAATATATCGGGCGGCACGGCCCGGCTGAGGCCAAGGCCGGAACCGGTCACCAAAATCTTCCTAAAATCCCCCGAACGCGTTCACGAATCGCATGAACGTCTCCGGGAAAATGCCCAGATACAGCGATATCAGCGCCGTGAGCGACAGCGGCACCACCATGCTCAGCGGGGCCTCGCCCCCATGATGCTCCGCGCCTTCGGGCGCGGGCCTGAAGAACGCCCGGTACACCACCGGCGCGAAATACGCCGCGTTCAGCACCGTGGACGCCCCCAGCACCAGCAATATCGCCAGCCTATCCGCCTGCAGCGCGCCCCCGGCCACCAGCCATTTGGTCACGAACCCGCAGGAGGGCGGCACGCCGATCATGGACAAACTCCCCACGGCGAAGGCCGCGAAGGTGAAGGGCATCTTCCTGCCCAGGCCGTCCATGAGGCTGATCTTCTTGGTGTGCGCGGCCACGTAGATGGCCCCCGCCGCGAAGAACAGCGTGATCTTGGAGAACGCGTGGTGCGCGATGTGCGCCAGCCCCCCCGACACCGCCAGGGGCGTGAGCAGCGCCACGCCAAGGATAACGTAGGAGAGCTGGCTCACCGTGGAGTAGGCCAGCCGGGCCTTGAGGTCGTCCTTGGTCAGTGCGATCACCGAGGCGGCCACGATGGTGAACGCCGCCAGCCAGGCCGTGGCCATGCCAATCCCGAGCGAATCCAGTGCCTGCACCCCGAAGCCGGAGAGCATCACCCGGCTCAGGCTGAACACGCCCGCCTTGACCACGGCCACGGCGTGGAGAAGCGCCGAGACAGGCGTGGGCGCCACCATGGCCCCGGGCAGCCAGTTGTGCAGGGGCATGATGGCCGCCTTGGCCAGCCCGAACAGGTAGAGGAAGTAGGTGACCTGAACCAGCACGGGGTTGGCATCCTTGGGGAACATGCCGTGCACGATGTCGGTCAGGTTGAACTCCAGGGTTCCGGCCAGCACGTAGGTCAGGATCATGGCGGGCAGCAGGAACAGCTTGGAGGAGCCCATGAGGTACACCATGTACTTGCGCGCGCCCGCGAAGCCCTCCTCGTCCTGGTGGTGGGCCACCAGGGGGTAGGTGAAGATGGTGATGACCTCGTAGAACAGGTACAGCGTGAACACGTTGGCTGAGAAGGCCACGCCCACGGCCCCGAAGATGGCCACGGCGAAGCAGAAGAAGTAGCGCGTCTGGGCGTGCTCATCCAGGGAGCGCATGTAGCCGATGTTGTAGCTGGTGGCGAACATCCACAGGAAGCAGGCCACCAGCGCGAAGATCAGGGAGAGGCCGTCGACGCAGAAGGTCACGGTGATGCCCGGCATCAGTTCGCATACACGCCACAGCCAGACCTTGCCCGCCAGCACCGCCGGGGCCAGCCACAGCACGGCGCAGAAGGCCAGGAAGCCGCCCGCGAAGCTCACGCCCTCGCGCAGGTTGGGGCGGTTGCCGAAGCGCCAGACCAGGAAGGGCGCGACGAAGGTCACCGCCAGGGGGAGGAGCAGCCTCGGGCTTTCAAGGAATTCGGCCATGTCCGCCCTACCCCCTCAGCTCCGACACCGCGTCGCTTGCCGCGCTGCCGAATCGTTTGCGCACCACGTAGACGATGGCCAGAACCAGCGTGGATTCAGCCGCCGCGAGCCCCATCACGAAGAGCGCCGCCGCCTGGCCCAGCTCGTCCGGCATGGGCGTGAGCTGCCCGGCGGCCACGATGGAGAGCCCCGCGCCGTTGAGCATCAGCTCCACGCTGATGAGCATGCCCACCAGGCTTGAGCGAGAGAGCAGACCGAACAGGCCCACGGCCAGGAGCCCGAAGGCCACCAGTTGATACAGCAGCAGCGGGCTCATCTGGGCTTCCTCCTCTCGAAGGCAAGGACCACGGCCCCGGCCATGGCCGCGAAGAGCACCACCGAGATCACCTCGAAGCCCAGCACGTAGGGGCCGAGGAAGGCCGCGCCGATGTCGGAGGGGGGTATTTCGGAGGCCGTGCCCGATATCTTCGGCCCGTGGCGCAGGCAGGCCGCGGCCAGGAGCCCCGCCACCGCCAGACCGGCGGCCCCGGCGCGGAGGTAGCGCCCGGTGTCGCGGGCTCCCGCCTCCTCCTGCTCGGCCTGGGCCCTGGTGAGCATGATGGCGAAGAAGATGAGCACCACCACCGCGCCCACGTAGATGAGAATCTGCATCAGGGCCACCAGGGGCGCGGCGATGAGCACGTAGAGCGCGGCCACGCCCATGAGCGAGAGCGTGAGCCCCAAGAGCGCTCGCACCAGGCTTTTGGCAGTGACGGCCCAGACCGCCCCGCCCAGGGTCAGCGCGGCGTAGAGCGCGAAGGATACCTGTACCACCAGCTCACGCATGGGCCTTGCCCCCCTTTGCTCCCCCCCGGGCCGCCTGGCCGCGCAGGCGCTCCATGAGGTCGAACTCGAAGCGGCCGCGGCTCGCGCCCGCAAGATACACGTCGTGCGAGAAGCGCAGCGAGCCCGCCGGGCAGTTCTGCACGCACAGGCCGCACAGGCTGCAGGTATGGTACACCAGATGGTAGGAGAGCAGCTTGCGCGGCTGCGTCTGGCTGGGCGGCGCGGCCCGGAATTTGGGCGTGGGCATGAGCAGGTCCGTCCCGGCCTGGGAGGGGTAGCAGACCGCCGAATCAACAGGCAGTTCCTCGGCCACCACCTTCAGGCAGAAGGAGGGGCACAGTTCGGCGCAGAGCCCGCAGCCGATGCAGCGCGCCTTGGCCGGGTCCTCGTCGGCGCCCACCAGCTCGATGTGGCCCCGGAAGCTGTCCAGATGGCTGGGAGGGACTTCCTGCCGGGGGTAGTGGATGGTCTCCTGCGGCCTGAAGAAGTTGGTGACGGTGACGCGAAGCCCCACCACCATGCTCCACACGGCGGCGAGCGCCTGGATGGGTGCGGTCAGTATGGCCATTGGCGCCTCCCCTACCCGGCCAGCTTCACGGCGAAGGCCGTGGCCAGGAGGTTGACCAGCGCCAGCGGCATGAGCCAGCGCCAGTTGAGGTTGAGCAGCTGGTCGAAGCGCACGCGCGGGTAGGTCCAGCGCATGAAGATCACCAGCGTGACCAGCAGGTACATCTTGGCCAGGAACCACCACGGCCCCGGCGCAAACGGCCCCTGCGCCCCGCCCAGGAACAGCGCCGTGGCCACGCAGCCCACCACGATCATGTTGGCGTACTCGGCCAGGAAGAAGATGCCGTTGCCCATGCCGGAATATTCGGTGTGCACGCCCGCAGTCAGCTCGGATTCGGCCTCGGCCAGGTCGAAGGGGGCGCGGTTGGTCTCGGCCACGGCGCAGACGAAGTAGATGAAGAAGGCCAGGGGCTGCACCGCCACGTTCCACTGCCAGGGCCAGCCGCCCTGGGAGGAGGCCAGCTGGCGCAGGTCCAGGCTGCCGCACATCAGGGCCACGGCCAGCACGGAGAGCAGCAGCGGGATCTCGTAGGCCACCGCCTGCGACACGGCCCGCGCAGCACCCAGGAGCGACCACTTGTTGTTGGAGCCCCAGCCCGCCAGGCACAGGGCCAGCACGTTGAAGCCCGCGAAGCTCAGGATGAGCACCAGGCCCAGGTTGGTCTCCAGCCCGAAGAGGTTCTCCCCGAAGGGGATGGCGATGAACATGAGCGGCACGGGCATGAAGGCCATGAGCGGCGCGGCCCAGAACAGCAGCCCGTCGGCCCCGGCCGGGGTGGCGAGCTGCTTGCCCACCAGCTTGCCCGCGTCCGCGAAGGCCTGCAGCAGGCCGTGCGGGCCCACCTCGAAGGGTCCGGGGCGGCGCTGCACGTGGCCCGCCACCTTGCGCTCCACATAGAGCAGCAGCATGCCGTTGGCCGCGATGAAGCCCACCAGGGCCAGCAGGCCGATGCCCAGGCGCAGCAGTTCCGGGGCCACGGACGTGAGAAGGGAACCGTTCATGCTCCGGGCCTCCTTATGCGGTCTGCGAGGGCGGGAACGATGGCCGCACCGGCGTTCTGGCTCGCGGCTGGCCCTGGGGCCGGGCAAAAAGCCGCGTGGATGCGGGCGCTCATCTGTCGATCTCCGGGATGACGAGGTCCAGGCTGCCCAGGATGGCCACCGCGTCGGAGAGCAGCGTACCCTGCCCGATCTCGGCGAAAAGGCTCAGGTTGGAGAAGCTGGGGGAGCGCAGCTTCACCCGGTAGGGGATCTCGGTGCCGTCGCTGGCCACGTACACGCCGATCTTGCCGCGCGCGCCCTCCACCGCGAAGTAGACCTCCCCCGCCGGGGGCCGCCACTTGCCGCGCGGGGCGTCGGGATGGATGTGGTGGCCCTCGGGCAGGCCGTCCAGGGCCTGGGCCACGATAGAGAGCGAGGCTTCCAGCTCGTCCATGCGCACCATGTAGCGGGCCATGCAGTCGCCCTCGTGGCGGACGGGCACGGCGTAGTCGAACTCGTGGTAGAGGCCGTAGGGCTCGGCGCGGCGCACGTCGTAGGGCACGCCGGAGCCGCGCAGCACCGGGCCGGTGGCCCCGTAGCGCCGGGCGGTCATCTGGTCGATGACGCCCACGCCCTCCAGGCGGCCGCGCAGGATGGCGTTGCCCGTGACCAGGTCGCGGTACATCTCCAGGCGCTCGGGCATGCGCGCCAGGAAGGAGCGGCAGCGGGAAACGAACTCGATGTCGATGTCCGTGAGCACGCCGCCGAAGCGGAAGGAGCTGTAGGTCAGGCGGGAGCCGGTGATGAGCTGAAGCATGTCCATGACCAGCTCGCGGTCCTCGAAGGCGTACATGATGGGCGTCACCGCGCCCAGGTCCAGCAGGTAGGCCCCCCACCAGAGCAGGTGGGAGTTGATGCGGTTGAGCTCCGTGCAGATCACCCGGATGTACTCGGCCCGGCGCGGCACCTCCAGTCCGGCCAGCCTCTCCACCGCGCCGGCCCAGGCCCAGTTCCAGGCCAGGGCGTGCAGGTAGTCCACGCGGCCCATGTTGGGGAAGAACTGCACGTAGGCCCTGTTCTGGGCCATGTGCTCGTGCATGCGGTGGATGTAGCCCAGCACGGGCTCGGCCCGCAGCACGTATTCGCCGTCCATCTCCAGGAGCACGCGCAGCACGCCGTGGGTGGAGGGGTGCTGCGGCCCCATGTTCAGGATCAGGGTGTCGTCCCGCGCCCCCTCGGCGAAGACGCGGGCGTAGAGGTCTCCCTCGAGCCCCTGGCAGGGGTCAGCCGCTGGCCAGCTCATTGGTCGCCCTCCTCGCCGCAGATGGACATGAGCTCCTCGGCCAGGCTGTGGCCTCCGGCAGGGCCGACCCACTCGCCCTGGGGCCAGAGCCTGCCCCTGGGTATGCGCCGCTCGGGCCGTTTGAGAAGCGGCGGCGGGTCCAGGCGCTCGGCCAGCAGGAGCGGCGTGGTGTTGGCCGCGCCGGTGAACTCGATGCCGAAGAAGTCGCGGGTTTCGCGCTCGTGCCAGGAGGCCCCGGGGTAGATGCCCTCGATGGAGGGGCACTCGGGCTTGTCGTGGTCGAGCATGACGCGCACCACCACGCGCCCGGGCCGGGCCCAGTGGGCGAAGTGGTAGAGCACGGCCAGGCCGTCGGCCAGGTCCAGGCCGCAGACGTCCTCCAGGAACCAGTCCTGGCAGAGCAGGCGCTCGGCCACCAGGCGGATGTCGCGGGGCTTCACGTGCAGGGCCGCGTCGCGCCCGGAATCCCCGGTGGGCATGGCCAGCAGCAGGCGTGAGGTAAGTTCGGGCATGGCTACCCCTCCACCAGTTCGGGCACGGGCCAGAAGCGTTTGCCGGTCAGCTTGGCCTGCAGCTGGAACAGGCCTTCCATGAGCGCCTCGGGCCTGGGGGGGCAGCCGGGCACGTAGACGTCCACGGGCACCAGGGTGTCCACGCCCTCCACCACGCCGTACTGGCCCTCGTACTTGAAGGGGCCGCCCGAGATGGCGCAGTTGCCCATGGCCAGCACGAACTTGGGGGCGGGCATCTGCTCGTAGAGCGTCACCAGGGCCGGGGCCATCTTGCGGGTCACGGTGCCCGCCACGATCATCAGGTCGGATTGGCGCGGCGAAGGCCGGAACACCTCGGCCCCGAAGCGGGAGAGGTCGAAGCGGGGCATGGTCACGGCCATCATCTCGATGGCGCAGCAGGCCAGGCCGAAGGTCATGGGCCACAGGGACATGGCCCGGCAGAGGTCGAACACCTGCCGGGGCAGGGCGAAATCGAGCCTGGGAGGCAGCACCTGGTCGGTGCGCGGGGTCAGCGGATGCGCCTGGGCCACGTGAACACCCCCTTGCGCTGGAAGTAGAGCATCGCCAGCCCGAGCACCCCCACGAAAGCGAACAGCGCCCACAGCGGCCCCCAGCCCTGGCTCTGCGGATAGGCCGTGGCCACGGGGAAGAGGTAGAGCACGTCCACGTCGAAGGAGAGGAAGATCAGGGCGTAGAGCGAGTAGTTGATGCCGAAGCGCGTCCAGGCCTGCCCGCGCGGCACCATGCCGCACTCGTAGGGCTCCGCGAACGCGCCGCCGCTGGTGCGCGGCGCCAGGAGGAAAGCGGCCACCAGGGGGCCGCCCGCGAAGGCTATCCCGGCCGCGAGACAGGCGAAGACCGCCACGTTGAGCCAGCTGAAGACCATTTCGCACCCGCCTCGGATTGTGAAACCATTGGGGGAGACCAGTTAAGGGAGCCTATGAGGTAACGGCGGCGAATTGTCAAGAAAAACAAGGCAATGTGCGTTTTTTCCCAACGTGGAACGAAAACGGTGTGATTTCGTGACACCCTGGAACGTGTTAAAAATAGACTCACTCTATCAGTTGTATAAAAACAATCACGATTCATTATGCCCCGGGAGCAATGTCTCGGGGCGTTTCATACGCATCCGGGTGTACGGAGCTTGCATCCCGCGGAACGCCCGGATAGTTTGAGCCAAGTCACGCCACCGCTGCCCACCGGCAGATCAACCCCCCCACTCAGGGAGTCGCCCGTGCAGTACTCATCACCGCGCTTGAGAGCCGCCCTGGTCTTGCTGGTTGTCTGGTGTCTTCTGTCGGCAGGCTGCCAATCCGCCAAGGAAAAATCCACCGCGCCCGAGGGGCAGCCCCTGCTTCTGGCCGAAGCGGGCCAGGGCTCCTCCCCGTCTTCCGACCGCCGGGAGTTCCTGGACAAGCGGTTCGCCCGCAAGGCGGCCAAGGGCCCCAAGCGCTTCGACCAGCCCAGTCAGGCCCAGCAGTTCTTCGCCAGCCAGCGCCTGCCCAAGGGCGAAACCAGCTTGCCTGTGCAGAAGTACATCGAGGCCATCAACGCCTCGAAGCGGATGCCTGTATACTCCAGCCGCCTGGACCAATCCTTCACGGCAGACTCCATCCGCGAACTGGACGCCAAACGAACGGGCGCGCTCTCCACCTGGACCTCCGTGGGCCCGGGCAACGTGGGCGGGCGCACGCGCGCGCTCATCATCCAGGCCAACTCCCCGAACATCATGTACGCGGGCGGCGTGGCGGGCGGCGTCTGGAAGACCACGAACTCCGGCGCAACCTGGACGCCCCTGGGCGACCTGTTCGCCAACATGGCCGTGTGCAGCCTGGCCCAGGACCAGACGAACCCGCAGATTGTCTACGCGGGCACCGGGGAGGGCTACTTCAACAGCGATGCGGTGCGCGGGGCGGGCATCTTCAAGACCGCCGACGGCGGCGCCACCTGGAGCCAGCTGCCGAGCACCGCCACCAGCGATTTCTACTACGTCAACCGTCTGGTGATCAGCCCCAACGACCACACCCGCATCTACGCGGCCACGCGCACCGGGCTGTGGGTCTCCCCGGACTCGGGGGCCACGTGGTCCAAACTCTACGACGCCTCGGCGGTGAACGGCGTCACCGACCTGCTGGTGCGCACCGACACCAACCCCGACACCCTGGTGATGTCCTGCGGCACCTTCATCAGTGCGCCAGCCACCGCCTCCATCCAGCGCAGCGAGGACGCCGGCGAGACCTGGACGCAGGTGCACACCGAGCCCGGCATGGCCCGCACCGCGCTTGCCATGGCCCCCTCCGACCAGAGCATCCTCTACGCCCTGGCCAGCTCCAACGCGCCTGGCCACTACAAGGACGGAATGCTCGCCGTATTGCGCTCCGCCGATGGCGGCGAGACCTGGACCACCCAGGTCCGCAACACCGACGCCACGAAACTGAACACCGCGCTGCTCAGCAACCCATACTACGTCTTCTATGAAACCTGCGCCCAGCGCCCGGACGCCTTCTTCAACCAGGGCTGGTATGACAACGTGATCGCCGTGGACCCCACAGACCCGAACCGGGTCTGGGCGGGCGGGATCGATCTCTTCCGTTCCGACGACCAGGGCCAGAACTGGGGCCTGGCCTCCTGCTGGTGGGCCGACCCCGGAGCGCCGTTCTACGTGCATGCCGACCATCACGCCATCGTGTTCCACCCGAACTACAACGGCACCACCAACACCACCATGTTCGTGGGCAACGACGGAGGCATCTTCAAGACCACCACCCCCCTCGCCCCCACCAGCACAGACCCCTGCGCCTCCACCGGCAACCTGGTCTGGACCAACCTGAACAACGGCTACGGAGTCACCCAGTTCTATTACGGCGCGGTCTACCCGGGAGGTTCCATCTTCTTCGCCGGAGCGCAGGACAACGGCGTCACGCGCGGCTCCCTGGCTGGCGGCGCCAACAACTGGACCACCCTGATCGGCGGCGACGGAGGGGCAGTGGCCGTGAACCCGCAGAACACGCAGATTCTCTATGCGGAGAACGATTCGCTCTCCTTCCAGAAGTCGGTCAACGGCGGTGCGCATTTCTCCAACGCCCACAACGGCATCACCGCCCCCAAAGACACCTTCCCGTTCATCACGCCCTTCGTGATGGACCCCAACGCCCCAGACACGCTCTGGATAGGCGGCTCGAGCCTGTGGCGCACCACCGACGCGGCCGAGAACTGGACACCCGCCAGCACCGCCTTGGCCAATGGCGTCAACGTGAGCGCGCTCGCGGTCTACAAAGGGGACTCGAACCGCGTGGCCTACGGGACCACCGCCGGCCAGGTGCTGACCACCACCGCGGCGCTCTCCGCTGGGGCGACTACCGACTGGAGCAGCGCGCAGGTCGTCAACGGTTATATCTCCAGCGTGGTCTACGCCCCCGGCCTGAGCGCCACGCTCTACGCCACCTGCTCCACCTTCGGGCAGCCGCACGTGCTCAAGTCCACTGACTCCGGCGCGACCTGGACCAGCATCAGCGGCAGCGGCGCGGGCGCCCTGCCGGACGTCCCGGCCCTCACCGTGATGCCCGACCCCAACAACCGGAACCGCCTCTACGTGGGCACCGACATCGGGGTGTACGTCACCAGCAACGGCGGGGGCAGCTGGGCCGTGGAGCATACCGGCTTCGCCAACGTGACCACGGCGAACCTGGTCATCGAGCCCCAGTCCAAGCGGCTGTACGCCTTCACGCACGGCCGGGGTGCCTGGTACGTGCCCCTGCCCCCGGCGAAGCCCGCCGCGGGGAATCCCGGCGTGGACCTCCTGCTGATGAATCAATAGCCGGTCCACAGGCCCTAAAACACGCGTCCCGTAGCCACCTGGCAGATCAACCCTCATCCTATAGGGAGTCGCACGTGCAGTACTCTTCACCGCGTCTGAGAACCGCCCTGGCCGTGCTGGCTGTCTGGTGCCTTTTGTTGTCCGGCTGCCAGTCCGCCAAGGAGAAATCCGCTGCGGCGGAGGGGGAGCCCGTGCTCTTGGCCGAGGCGGGCCAAGCCGCAGCCGGGTCGCCCCTTCCACCCGAACGCATGGAGTTCCTGGAGAAAAAACGCGCCCGCAAGGAAGCCAAAGGCCCCAAGCGTTTCGACCAGCCCAGCGAAGCCCAGCAGTTCTACGCCAGCCAGCGCGCGCCCGTGGGCGAAACCAGCCTGCCGGTGCAGAAGTACATTGAGGCCATCAACGCCTCGAAGCAGATGCCGGTGTTTTCCAGCCGCCTGAACCAGTCCTTCACGGCCGATTCGATCCGCGCGCTGGACGCCAAGCGCACGGGCACCCTCTCCACCTGGACCTCCGTGGGCCCGGGCAACGTGGGCGGGCGCACGCGCGCGCTCATCATCCAGGCCAACTCCCCGAACATCATGTATGCGGGCGGCGTGGCGGGCGGCGTCTGGAAGAGTGTTGATTCCGGGGCCTCCTGGACCCCCCAGGGCGACCTGTTCGCCAACCTGGCGGTGTGCAGCCTGGTCATGGACCCCACGAACCCGCAAGTGATCTACGCGGGTACCGGCGAGGGCTACTTCAACGCCGACGCGGTGCGCGGAGCGGGCCTCTTCAAGACCACCGACGGCGGAGCCACCTGGACCCAGCTGCCCAGCACCACCGGCTCCAACTTCCATTACGTCAACCGCCTGGTCGTGAGCCCCAACGACCACAACCGCATCTACGCGGCCACGCGCACCGGCCTGTGGGTCTCGCCCGACGCGGGGGCAACGTGGTCCAGGCTTTACGACGCCTCCTCCGTCAACGGCGTGACCGACCTGGTGGTACGCACGGACACCAACCCTGACACCGTGGTCATCGCCTGCGGCATCTTCACCACCGCCACCATCCGCTACAGCAACGACGCCGGGGCCACCTGGAGCAGCTCCTACTCCGAGGCCGGCATGGACCGAACCTCGCTGGCCATCGCGCCCTCGAGCCAGAACATCGTCTACGCCCTGGTCAGCTCCAACGCTGGGGGCAACTACAACTCCGGGATGCAGGCCGTGCTGCGCTCCGTCGACGGCGGCGCGTCCTGGGCCACCCAGGTACGCAACACCAGCCCCACGAAGCTCAACACCACCCAGCTCAGCAACACGGTCTACGCCTTCTACTCCACCTGCTGGGGCGGCTCGAACGTCTTCTGGTACAACCAGGGCTGGTACGACAACGTGATCGCCGTGGACCCGGTGGACCCCAACCGCGTCTGGACCGGCGGCATCGACCTCTACCGCTCCGACGACCAGGGCCAGAACTGGGGCCTGGCCTCCAGCTGGTGGGCCAACTCCAATGCGCCCTACTATGTCCACGCGGACCAGCATGCCATCGTGTTCCACCCCAATTACAACGGCACCACCAACACCACCGTGTTCGTGGGCAACGACGGCGGCGTCTTCCGCAGCGACACGGCCCGCGCCGCCACCAACTCCAACCCTTGCAGCACCACCGGCAACTTCGTCTGGACCAACCTGAACAACGGCTACGGCGTTACGCAGTTCTATTACGGGGCGGTCTACCCCGGCGGCGCCACGTACTTCGGCGGCACGCAGGACAACGGCACCCAGCGCGGCAGCACCGCCGCCGGGCCCAACGCCTGGGCCACGCTCCAGGGCGGCGACGGCGGGGCTGTGGCGGTCAACCCACAGAACACCCAGGTGCTCTACGCCGAGTACACAAACATCTCCATCACCAAGTCCACCAACGGGGGCGCGACCTTCGTCGACGCCTACGCCGGCATAGCGGACAGCTTCCCCTTCATCGCGGTCTTCGTCATGGACCCCAACGCCCCCGACACCCTCTGGACAGGCGGCACCAAGCTCTGGCGCACCACCAACGCCGCGGGCATCTGGACCCAGGCCAGCGCCGTCCTGCCCTCCGGCCGGGTCAGCGCCCTGGCCGTGTTCAAGGGCGACTCCAACCGCGTGGCCACCGGCACCAGCACCGGTTACGTGCTGACCTCCACCGCCGCGCTCGCCGCGACCTCCGCCACCACCTGGACCGGCCCCAAGATCGTGAACGGCTACATATCCAGCGTGGCCTACGCCCCCGGCCTGAGCTCCACGCTCTACGCCACCTGCTCCACCTTCGGGCAGCCGCACGTGCTCAAGTCCACGGATTCGGGCGCGACCTGGACGAACATCTCGGGTACCGGCACGGGCGCCCTGCCCGACGTCCCGGCCCTCAGCGTGGCGCCGGACCCCAACAATCCCAACCGCCTCTACGTCGGCACCGACATCGGGGTGTACGTCACCAACAACGGCGGGACCAGCTGGGCCGTGGAGCACACCGGCTTCGCCAACGTGACCACGGCGAACCTGGTCATCGAGCCCCAGTCCAAGCGCCTCTTCGCCTTCACCCACGGCCGGGGCGCGTGGTACGTACCCCTGCCCCCGGCAAAGCCCGCCTCGGGTACCGCCAGCGTGGAACTCCTGCTCCTGAATCAATAGCCGGTCAGCAGGGCCTAAAACACAAAGCCCCGCCGCCCGCCGGGACGCGCAGAGCGTCCGGGCGGGGCGGCGGGGCCTTCGGCAATTCCGGCCGGGGCGGCTAGCGCTGCACGATCTCGGCCTTGGTGATGACCACGGGCTCCACGGGCACGTTCTGGTGCATGCCCATGTTCATGGTGCGCACACCCTTGATGGCGTCCACAACCTCCTTGCCCTCCACAACCTTGCCGAACACGGCGTAGCCCCAGCCCTGCGGGGTCTTGGCGGTGAAGTCGAGCATGCCGTTGTTGACCACGTTGATGAAGAACTGCCCCGTGGCGGAGTGGGGGTCCCCGGTGCGGGCCATGGCCACGGTATAAGCGTCGTTCTTGAGCCCGTTGTCGGCCTCGTTGGTGATGGGCGCACGGGTCGCCTTCTGGACCATGCCCTTGTCCAGCCCGCCGCCCTGGATCATGAACCCGGGGATGACGCGGTGGAAGATCAGGCCGTCGTAGAAGCCGTCCTTCACGTACTGGACGAAGTTGTCCACTGTGGCGGGGGCCTTGGCGCGGTTCAGCTCCAGCACGATGTCGCCCTTGGTGGTGGTCAGCTTGACGTAGATGTCGCCCTCGGCGGCGTGGGCCGCCCCGGCGGCCAGGGGCAGGAGGCAGAAGGCGGCCGCGAGGGCCGCGCGCAGCAGTGCGGTGATGGTATGCATGGTTCCTATCCTTCGATGCGGGTGTTTCGAAGGCCGGGACAGTCCCGGCCGTTAGCCCCCATACTCCGCAACGCCCTTTCGGTAAAGGGCGGGCTCGCTTTCCCGCTGTGCAGGCGGGGCGCAGCACCCGAGGCGACCTCCGCGCATGCAGTGGGCCGCTGCTCATCCGTCTTGACTGGTTATGGCAATTGGCCGAGTGAAAGCAGGCCACTGGATCGGGACTGGCGGCAGACGGGCGACAACGCGGCCAGCAGATGCAGTCGGGCGGAGCAATCGAGCCATGAAGCGAGGGCAACCGTGACGGTGGATGAACTGCAAAATCTTGCGGCCCAATGTTCGACACTCACTGACGAGGAGCTTACAAGCCTCCTGCTGAGTCTGCCGCACCACAGGCCTTATAGCATCGACTTCTTCGCGAGGTTTAACGATCATGCTTGGCCGCAACGCATGATGGCCAGGACGTTTCACCACCATCCGATCCAAAGGGACGGAACGTTCGCCGTCCAGGAGGACGCCCCCCGGGCGGATGACACTGCGCTGGTGGCCCGCGTGGCGGCGGCTTACGGCAAATCACGCTCCACCTGCCTGGGCGCCACCGACAACATGTGGCTCGGCACCTTGAATGATTTGAAAGCTGCCTCGCGCGAGGTATTGGAAAGCGCGGATTTGCCCGCCATCGGCGGGATGCTTCGCAACCCTGCCGGCGCGATGCTCTTGTTCGGGTTCGAAGGGCTCCACGCCAGGGCCTTGGCGAAACGCTCCCGCGAGGGATGGGTCCAATTGAACCACGCCCGGATATACGACCTCCTGCTGCAGCTGTGCCGTGCCACCGGAGCCACGCGCGTGGCGAACCCTGAAGCTTCGGGGGGGGCCGAGGACACACCGGGCATCGACGACATGCTCGCACATCTCGATGACAGGCTCGGCTTCCGGGTCCATTTCCCGAACATCTACCCCCTCGAAGCAGGGCTTCAGACCCCGCGTGGTCTGGTCGGCTACCGGGCGGTGCAGGCCCTATACCTTGTCTGGCGGATGAAGCAGCTTCTGGGGGAGAGGGCCTCCCCACGAATCCTCGAGATCGGGGCGGGGCTCGGCTGGTCCGCCTATTACGCGATGAAGGCGGGCTTCGAAAGCTACACCCTCATCGACCTCCCCTTGAGCGGAGCGGCTCAAGGCTACCACATCGGCCGCATCCTGGGTGAGGAGAATGTGGCGTTCTGGGGCGAGGAGCAAACGGCCCCGGTCAGCATCCTCCCTCCGGCGGCCTTTGAACAGCTGGACGGTCCTTTCGACCTGGTCGTCAATGTGGACTCGCTCACCGAAATGTCCGAATCGACCGCGCGGGGCTACCTTGCCGGCGCGCGGCGGCTGTCTGGACGGTTCCTGTCCATAAACCATGAGGCCAATCCATTCACGGTGGAATCTCTTTATAGGAAGATGCACGGGATCAAGGCGCAGCGCTCGCCCTGCTGGATGCGCAAGGGTTACGTGGAGGAACTGATCGAGTTCCCGGAAGGGCAATAAAAAAGGGACGCCCCGTGGGGCGTCCCTTGTCATTTCACGCATAGGGGCTTTCTAGCGCCAGTCCAGAATGACCTTGCCGCTGTTGCCGGACATCATCACCTCGAACCCGGCCTCGAACTGGTCGATGGGGAAGCGGTGGGTGATGATGGGCGTGAGGTCCAGCCCGCTCTGGAGCATGGCCACCATCTTGTACCAGGTCTCGAACATCTCGCGGCCGTAGATGCCCTTGATCTCCAGGCCCTTGAAGATCACGTGGTTCCAGTCCACGGCGGTGTTGGAGGGCAGGATGCCGAGCAGCGCCACCTTGCCGCCGTGGTTCATGTTCTCGAGCATGGAGGCGAAGGCCGAGGCCACGCCGGACATCTCCAACCCCACGTCGAAGCCCTCGGTCATGCCCAGCTCGCGCATGACGTCGGGCAGCTGCTCCCGGGCCACGTTCACGGCGCGGTTGGCGCCCATCTTCCTGGCCAGGTCGAGGCGGTAGTCGTTGATGTCGGTGATGACCACGTGGCGCGCGCCCGCGTGCCGGGCCACGGCCGCGGCCATGATCCCGATGGGCCCGGCCCCGGTGATGAGCACGTCCTCGCCCACCAGGCCGAAGGACAGGGCCGTGTGCGCGGCGTTGCCGAAGGGGTCGAAGATGGCGGCCATGTCGTCGCTGATGTCCGCCGGGATCTTGAAGGCGTTGAAGGCCGGAATGGCCAGGTATTCGGCGAAGGCCCCGGCGCGGTTGACGCCAACGCCCACGGTGTTGCGGCACAGGTGCCTGCGCCCGGCGCGGCAGTTGCGGCAGAAGCCGCAGGTGATGTGCCCCTCGCCGGAGACGCGGTCGCCGATGGAGAAGCCGCGCACCTCCTGGCCCATCTCCACGATCTCGCCCACGTACTCGTGGCCCACGTGCATGGGCACGGGGATGGTCTTCTGGGACCACTCGTCCCACTTCCAGATATGGATGTCCGTGCCGCAGATGGCGGTCTTGGTGATCTTGATCAGGACGTCGTTGTGGCCCACCTCGGGGCGGGGCACGTCGGCCAGCACGAGGCCGGGGCCGAACGTCTGCTTCACGAGCGCTTTCATGTCGGTATGCCTCTCGTATGCGATGCGGACGCGTGGAGCCAGCGCCTTCGCATGTATGTATTCCGCTCCCGGGCCAGGCCCGGGAAAACCGTTTCGATTGTCATGAGCAGCATCGTCATGCTCCTCATGATTTCCGCATTCAGGAAATCGCGCCCAACGCCCTGCCGGCCTTGGCGAAGGCGGCCACGGCGCGCTCGATCTGCTCCGCGCTGTGGGCCGCGCTCATCTGGGTGCGGATGCGGGCCTTGCCCTTGGGCACCACCGGGAAGGAAAAGCCCACCACGTAGATGCCCTCGGCGAGCATCTCGCGGGCCATGTCCCCGGCCAGGCGGGCGTCGCCCAGCATCACGGGGATGATGGGGTGGTCCTTGCCGGCCAGCTCGAAGCCCAGGGCGGCCATTTCGCGCCGGAACAGCTCGCCGTTGCCCTGCACTTTGGCGCGCAGCCCTGCGCCCTCGGGGCTGTCCAGGAGCTTGAGCACCGCCAGGGTGGCCGCCGCGATGGAGGGGCACAGCGTGTTGGAGAACAGATACGGCCTGGAGCGCTGGCGCAGAAGGTCCACGATCTCCTTGCGCCCGGAGGTGTAGCCCCCCGAGGCCCCGCCCAGGGCCTTGCCCAGGGTGCCGGTGACGATGTCCACCCGCCCTTCCACCCCGCAGTGCTCCAGGGTGCCGTGGCCGTTTGCGCCGATGAAGCCCACGGCGTGGGAGTCGTCCACCATGACCAGGGCGTCGTAGCGGTCGGCCAGGTCGCACACGGCCTTGAGGTCCGCGATGACGCCGTCCATGCTGAACACGCCGTCCGTGGCGATGAGCTTGAAGCGCGCCCCGGCCGCGTCGGCCTCCTGCAGTTTGGCCTCCAGGTCGGCCATGTCGTTGTTGGCGTAGCGGAAGCGCTTGGCCTTGCACAGCCGGATGCCGTCGATGATGGAGGCGTGGTTCAGCGCGTCGGAGATCACGGCGTCCTCTTCGGTGAGGATGGTCTCGAACAGGCCGCCGTTGGCGTCGAAGCAGCTGGAGTAGAGGATGGTGTCCTCGGTCTTGAGGAAGGCCGAGAGCGCGGCCTCCAGCTCCTTGTGGATGGTCTGGGTGCCGCAGATGAAACGCACCGAGGAGAGGCCGAAGCCGTAGCGGTCCAGGCCTTCCTTGGCGGCGGCGATGAGCCTGGGGTCGTCCGAGAGGCCCAGGTAGTTGTTGGCGCAGAAGTTGAGCACCTGCGCCCCGGAGGCCAGGGTGATGCTGGCGGACTGGGGGCTGGCGATGACGCGCTCGTCCTTCTGGAAGCCGTCGGCTTTGATCTGGTCCAGCGTGCCACGCAGGTGGTCCAGGAAGCGCTCGTTCATGTGTTGCTCCTCCTGCGTCTTATTCGGTTGCTTCGAAGCGGCCAGCGTCGCGATTCTTGCGGACCTTGTCCGCCCGGAACACCTGGCCGCTCATGGAAATGTACACACCTGGCGGCAGGGACTGCACCGCGCCCACGGCGCAGCCCACGTTGAACACGGCGTCGGTGCCCTTGAAGCGCGCCGGGGACATGGCCCCGGTGAACACGATCACCTTGTCGGCGATGTCCATGAGCACCTTGGCGGACTGCACCATGCTGTCCGTGCCGTGGGTGATGAGCACGTATTTGCCGGGGTGGGCCTGCACGCGGCCGCGCAGCAGCTGCCTGTCCTCGTCGGTTAAGTGCAGGCTGTCCTTGCGCAGGACCTCCTCCACCTCGAAGTCGAAGGTGACGTTGGCCTCCTTCAGGATCTCCCCGGCCTGGGGCTCGCCCACGGCGTAGTCGGAGAGGTCGTCGAAGTAGATCTTGTCGATGGTGCCGCCCATGGAGAAGATTTTCAGGTTCAAAGCGTTCCTACCTCGGGTGACGGCCCGCGCGGGGCGGGCCGGGATTGGAATGGATCAGATGCCGCAGCTGTTCTCTTCCCCGTCGGGGGAATAGGGCCTGGGCGAAGGCAGGGGGGCCAGCATCTGGCGGGGATCGAGCACCTCGGCCAGGCGCTCGGCGCTCCAGCCGAGCATTTCGGCGGCGGCCTCGGCCACGCTCACGCCCTTGTGCAGGGCGGCGCGGGCAATATGGCTGGCGGACTCATAGCCCACGTGGGGCACCAGGGCCGTGGCCAGGCCCAGGCTCTGCTCCACGAAGGCCCGGCAGCGGGCCTCGTCGGCCTCAATGCCGCTTATGCACTTGTCGGCCAGGGTCAGGCAGCCGCGCTTGAGCAGCATGAGCGACCCGAACAGGTTGTGGGCCAGCACGGGCTCCATGGCGTTGAGCTCCAGCTGCCCGGCCTCGGCGGCCAGGGTCACGGTCAGGTCTGAGCCGATGACCTGGAAGGCGATCTGGTTGACCACCTCGGGGATCACGGGGTTGACCTTGCCGGGCATGATGGAGGAGCCCGGGGCCATCTCCGGCAGCTTGATCTCGCCCAGGCCGCAGCGCGGGCCGGAGGAGAGCAGGCGCAGGTCGTTGCAGATCTTGGAGAGCTTCACGGCCGTGCGCTTGAGCACGCCGGAGAACTGCACGTAGGCCCCGGCGTCCTGGGTGGCCTCCACCAGGTTCTCGGCCAGGATCATCTTCTGCCCGCTGACCTCGCAGAGCAGCTTCACGGCCAGGGCCGGGTAGTCGTCCGGGGCGTTGATGCCCGTGCCGATGGCCGTGCCGCCCAGGTTGACCTCGCGCACCAGGTCCAGGGCCTCAACCAGGCGCTGCCTGTCCTCGCCGACCATGATGGCCCAGGCGTGGAACTCCTGCCCCAGGGTCATGGGCACTGCGTCCTGCAGCTGGGTGCGCCCGATCTTGATGACGTCCGCGAAGCAGCGGGCGCGGTCCTCAAGGGCGCGGGTCAGGCGGCCCATGGCCTTGTGCAGGTTCAGGCCCATGAACACCAGGGCCAGGCGGATGGCCGTGGGGTAGACGTCGTTGGTGGACTGGGAGAGGTTGACGTGGTTGTTGGGGTGCAGGTGGGCGTAGTCGCCGCGCGGGCGGCCCAGGCGCTCCAGGGCCAGGTTGGCGATTACCTCGTTGGCGTTCATGTTGCTGGAGGTGCCCGCCCCGCCCTGGATCACGTCCACGCGGAAGTGGGCGCGGTGCTTGCCCGCCAGCAGCTGGTCGCAGGCCCAGGCGATGGCCTGGGTGCGCTCGTCGTCCAAGAGGCCCAGGCGGTTGTTGGCCAGGGCCGCCGCCTTCTTGATGGCGGCCAGGGCCTTGATGAACTCCGGATAGTGCGAGATGCGCACCCCGGTGATGTGGTAATTGTGGATGGCCCGCAGGGTCTGGATGCCGTAGAGGGCGTCCTCGGGAACGGGCAACGACCCGAGGCAGTCGGACTCCATGCGGTGCTCGGCCGGGCTTGGCCCGGCCTGCCGGTGTCCGCCCGCCTCAGGGGTTTCGGGCAGCGAGCTGTCCATGGAGCTATCCTCCGAGATAGGCCTGGCAGACCCTCTGGTCCGCGATCAGCTGCTCGCCGGTGCCTTCCAGAACCACCGTGCCGGTCTCCAGCACGTAGGCATGGTGGGCCACCTTGAGGGCCGCGAAGGCGTTCTGCTCCACCAGGAGCACGGTCATGCCGCGTTCCTGGTTGATGGTCTTGATGATCTCGAACACGTCGCGCACCACCAGGGGGGCCAGGCCCAGGCTCGGCTCGTCGAGCATGACCACCTGGGGCTTGCCCATGATGGCCCGGCCCAGGGCCAGCATCTGCTGCTCGCCGCCGGAGAGGGTGCCGCCCTTCTGGTCCTGGCGCTCCTTCATGCGCGGGAACAGCTCGAACACCCAGGCCAGGTCGGCCGCGATGCCGTCCTTGTCGTCCCGGCTGTAGGCGCCAAGGTGCAGGTTCTCCATGACCGTGAGGTGCGGGAAGATGCGCCTGCCCTCGGGGGCCATGACGATGCCCGCCTTGACCACTTCCACGGGGTTGAGGCCCAGCAGCTCGCGGCCGTTGTAGGTGATGGAGCCCTTCTTGTTCTTCACCAGCCCCGCGATGGCCCTGAGCGTGCTGGACTTGCCCGCGCCGTTGGCTCCGATGAGGGTGACGATCTTGCCCTGGGGCACCTCCAGCGAGACGCCCTTCAGGGCGTGGATGCCGCCGTAGTGCACGTGGAGGTCGGTAATCTTAAGCATCGCAGGCGTACTCCTCTCCCAGGTAGGCTTCGATCACCTTCGGGTTGGACTGGATGGCCGCCGGAGCGCCCTCGGCGATGGTCACGCCGTAGTCCAGCACCCACATGTGTTCGCAGATTTCCATCACCAGCTTCATGTCGTGCTCGATGAGCAGCACAGTGAGGTCGAACTGGTCCCTGATCTGGCGGATGAAGCCGATGAGGTCCTGCGTCTCCTGGGGGTTCATGCCAGCGGCGGGCTCGTCGAGCAGCAGGAGGCTCGGGCGCGTGGCCAGGGCCCGGGCGATCTCCAGCCGGCGCTGGGCTCCGTAGGGCAGGCTGGAGGCCTGCTCGTTCTCCAGGTGGGCCAGGCCCACCACGTCGAGCAGTTCGAGCGAACGCGCGCGGATGGCCTTGTCCTCCTTGAGGGCGGAAGGCAGGCAGAACACCGAGGCCAGCCAGTTGGACTTCTGGCGCACGTAGCTGCCGATCATCACGTTCTCGAGCACCGTCTCGTTGCCGAAGAGGCGGATGTTCTGGAAGGTGCGCGCGATGCCCGCCCGGCAGACCTCGTGCGGAGGCAGGCCGGTAAGCTCGCGGCCCATGAACACGGAACGGCCCTCGGTGGGCTTGTAGAAGCCGGTGATCATGTTGAAGCAGGTGGTCTTGCCCGCGCCGTTGGGTCCGATGAGCCCGGTGATGGTGCCCTTGGGCAGGGCGGCGCTGAAGCCGCTCACGGCGGTGAGGCCGCCGAAGCGCATGGTCAGGCCGGTGGTTTCGAGCACGATGTCCTTGTTCATTGGGCGACGCCTCCTTTGCCGCTGCCGGGCTTCGCGCCGAGGCCGAGCCTGGCGCCCACGGCCTGCCAGGAGAACTCCCGCATGCCCATGAGGCCCTCGCGCCTGAAGAGGATGACCACGATGAGCGCCAGCGAGAACACCACCATGCGCATGCCCGGGATGCCCGCCAGCTCGAAGTCGCCGATGTAGACCGGGTTCTCCACCACGCGCAGCCACTCAAGCAGCACCGTGATGCCGATGCCCGCCAGCACGGAGCCGGTCAGGGAGCCGAGCCCGCCGGTGACCACGATCATCAGCACGTTGAAGGTCAGGGTGAAGAGGAACATCTTGGGGTCGATGGTGGTCAGCAGGCTGGCCAGCAGCGCGCCGCCGATGCCCGCGAAGAAGGAGCCCACCGTGAAGGAGAGCAGCTTCATGCGGAACACGTTCACGCCCATGGCCTTGGCGGCGGTCTCGTCGTCCCGGATGGCCTTGAGCACGTTGCCCGTGTTGGACTTGAGCAGCCGCACGATCACGTAGAGCGTGACCAGGCACCAGCCGAAGTTCCACCAGAGGTTGGCGTGGGCCGGGATGCCTTTGAACCCGAGCGCCCCGTTGGTCACGCTGGTCATGTTGGTGGCGGCCACGCGCACGATCTCGGCGAAGCCCAGGGTGGCGATGCCAAGGTAGTCGTCGCCCAGGCGCAGCAGCGGGAAGCCGATGATGAAGCCGAACAGCGCCGCCACGAGGCCGCCCGCCAGGGTGGCCACCACGAAGGGGGCCTGGGCGTCCTGCACCCACTGGGCCGCTCCGCCGATGATGAAGAGCGTGTCCTTCTGGTCCGGCGTGAGGATCAGGATGGAGCAGACGTAGGCGCCGATGGCCATGAACCCGGCGTGGCCCAGGCTGAACATGCCCGTGAACCCGTAGATCAGGTTGAGCGACAGCGCCAGGATGATGTTCACGGCGATGAGGTTGAGGATCTGGATCTTGTAGCCGTCCAGCGAGCCCTCGGCCCACCAGACGAACAGGCCCAGCGCCGCCATTGCCAGCACGTTGAGGATGGTAAGAGTGCCGCGGTTCATTACACCTTGTCCTCCACCCGAGCACCGAACAGGCCGGTGGGTTTGAAAAGCAGGACGCCAATGAGCAGGACGAAGGCGAAGGCGTCACGATAGCCGGCCAGGTCCGGGAAGAAGGCCACGGTCATGATCTCGATGAAGCCGAGGACCACGCCGCCCACCACCGCGCCCTGGATGGAGCCTATGCCGCCGAACACGGCGGCGATGAACGCCTTGAAGCCCGGGATGGTGCCCATCATCGGCTGGATCTGCGGATAGCGCAGGGCCCACATGATGCCGCTGGCCGCGGCCAGGGCCGAACCGATGCCGAAGGTGATGGCGATGACCCGGTTCACGTTGACGCCCATGAGGTAGCTGGTCTCGATGTCCTTGCTGATGGCGCGCATGCCCAGGCCGGTCTTGGTGCGGTAGACGATGTAGAGCAGGCCGAGCATGAAGAGCACCGAGAGCACCGGCACGAAAAGTGTGATGGGCAGGATGCGCACAGCGCCCACGATCCAGGGCTGCTCCATCCATTCGGGGCGGTACACGCCGCGCGGGATGGCCTGGAAGAACACGATGGCCACGTTCTGCAGGAAGAACGAGACGCCGATGGAGCTGATCAGCGCCGAGATGCGCGGGGCGTCGCGCAGGGGCCGGTAGGCGATGCGGTCCACCATGATGCCCAGGCCCGCGGTGAACACGATGGAGGCCGCCACGGCCAGGGGCCAGGGCAGGGAGAAGAGGCTGACGCCCCAGAAAACGAAGTACGCGCCCAGCATGAATATCTCGCTGTGGGCGAAGTTGATCAGGCGCAGGATGCCGTAGACCATGGTGTAGCCGATCGCGATGAGAGCGTAGAGGCTGCCCAGGGTGAGGCTGTTGAGCGCGTGCTGAATGAACATTTCGGGGGTCATGAGAAAGTCCTTCTGGTTGTGCCGCCAGCGGACGCGGGGGGGCCGTCGCCCCCCCTTGTCCGAATGGCTCGTCAACGGCTCAAGGCCGGATCACATTACAGCTCGGGAGTGATCTCGCCTTCGTAGACCTTCTTGCCGTCCTTGATGATGATCATGCCGATGGGCTTCACCGCATCGTGGGTCTCGTTGATGGTGGTGGAGCCGGTCACGCCCTCGAAGCCCTTGGTGGCGGCCAGGGCCTTGGTGATGTCCTCGGGCTTGGCGGAGTTGGCGCGCTTGATGGCGTCGATGATGATCATGTAGGCGTCGTAGCCCAGGGCCGCGTTCACGTTGGGCTCCTTGTCGGCCGGGTGGGTGGCCTTCCAGGTGTCGGTGAACTTCTTGGCGGTGGGGTTCATGTTCTTCATGGACGGGTCGTAGGGGAAGGTGGTCTGCACGAAGCCTTCCACGGCCTTGCCGCCGATCTTCACGATGTCGGGGTTGTCCATGGCGTCGCCGCCCATGATCTTGAAGGTGGCGCCCAGCTCCTTGGCCTGCTTCATGATGATGGCGCCCTCGGCGAAGTAGGAGGGAATGAACAGGACGTCAGGCTTCTCGGAGATGATCTTGGTCAGCTGCGCGGTGAAGTCCTGGTCGCCGGACTGGTAGTTCAGGGTGGAGACCACCTGGCCGCCCAGCTTGGTGAAGGACTTCTTGAAGAAGTTGGAGAGGCCCACGGAGTAGTCGTTGGCCACGTCGACCAGCATGGCGGCCTTCTTGAAGCCCAGGGTCTTGTAGGCGTAGGTGGCCGCGCCGGCGCCCTGCAGGGGGTCGATGAAGCACACGCGGAAGATGTACTTCTTGCCCTGGGTCACCAGGGGGTTGGTGCAGCTGGTGCCGACCTGGGGGATGCCGGCCTTTTCGGAGACTTCGCCGCCGGCCATGGCCAGGGAGGAGCCGTAGGTGCCGATGATGGCCTGGACTTTTTCCTTCTCGATCAGGCGCTTGGTGGCGTTGGCGGCCTCGACCTTGTCGGACTTGTTGTCCACCACGAACAGCTCGACCTTCTTGCCCAGGACGGTGCCGGCTTCCTTGTGGGCCATCTGCACGCCCTCAAGCTCCAGCTGGCCGCCGAAGGCGTTCTGGCCGGTCAGGGGCAGGAACACGCCGATGCGGACGGTGTCGTCGGCGGCCATGGCCAGGCTGGCGAACCCGAAGATCGCAGCCATGCACAGTGCGAGAATCCTTTTCATCCAACTTCCTCCTCGGTTCACGTTGCTTCCGGCCTGCGGACGGCATGCCCCGCATGCGCGCTCCGGCCGGAACGGTTGCATCCGTTGCGGGGCCCGCCCTAGAGCGAGACCACCGCGGAAATCTTTTTGGCCAGCTCCACCAGGTAGGGGGAGTAGAGCCTTTCGAACTCTTTCATGGTGTGGGTGTCGGTGGCGGAGTCGAAGCTGACGCCCCCGATGACCTTGTTGGTGCGCAGGCTGAACAGCGGCGCGCCGATGGCGATGAGGCCCGGCACGGACTCCTCGTTGTTGTAGGAGTAGCCGAGTTCACTGACGCGCCTGAGCTCCTCCAGGAGCTCCTGCTTGTCCGTAATGGTCTTGTCGGTCTTGGGGTGCAGCTCCAGGCGCTCCACCAGTTGGCGCAGTTCCTCGGGCTCCATGTAGGCCATGGCCGCCTTGCCGGTGGCCAGGTAGTAGAGGTCGGAGGCGTAGCTGAAGCTGCGGAAGGCCGTGGTGTATTTGGATTCGCGGCGATAGATCAGGTAGATGGCGTCGCCGGAGACGATGCCCACGTCCACGTGCACGTTGTGGCGCTCATGAGCCTCGTCCACCAGGGGCTTGACCAGGCGGACGATCTCGCTGTTCTCCAGCATGGCGTGGCCCAGGGCCAGGCTGCGCACGCCCAGTTTGTACAGGCGGGTGCGCTCGTCGCGCTGGAGGTAGCCCAGCTCGCAGTAGGTGTTGACGTAGCGGTAGACGCTGGTCTTGTTGATGCCCACGCGCCCAGCGATCTGGTTGAGAGTGTACCCTGCGTCCGATACGCCGAAGAGGTCCAGTATCTTCAGACCCTTGGCCAGGGTTTCCGATGCGTTGTCCTTGCTCTTCAAAGCGGTTCTCCAGGGCTTGGCCCACCGCCCACTGCAATGGTGAGGAGCGGAGTAGCTTCGTGCGGCGATGTGTTCCTCTCACCGGAACGGCAGTTCGAATTGTTGCCCCCATCTATTTCGACAGGGAACTTTTGTCAAACAAATAATACCCCTTGATTTCGCTCATAATTTACAATTTCCGCAATTGCACTGAAGCTTTCGCCATTGTAATCCGCACCCGGGCACATTTCCTGTTGACTTCTCCGCCCCCCGGGTAGAAAGAGCCCTTGTTCCCCGGTGAGCGAGGCTCCCGCGCGACACACAGGCCACTGCCCTGCCCCGTCCAAAGACGTCCGCAGGGTAGAACAGGCATTCCCGGACTAAGGGTCTGCCCAAGGTGGCTGAGGCTTTCGCCTCTCACGGTGCGCGGTGCTGAAGCTTGGACCAGGGGGAAACGGCCCCAGGCCCTTCGTGGCCTTTTTCCGCCCTTTCCCCTTCGCCCGTGGGAAAGGGTTTTTTTGTTTTCCGCAACCTCAACCGGAGCACGATTGAATGGACGCCGGTCCTACACACCCTAGTAGCGATTGCGAACACCCCGGCTCCGTGGAATCCGCCGCCTAGACGCCCCGACCTCTCCTGGTCCCGACGCCCCGGCCGCTTCCACGGACATCCCTGGAAAGCAGCCGGCAGGCGAAGGACCGCTCCCCAGCGCCCTCCTCCTCCGACTTGCAGCCGCTCAGGCGGACGCCTCGCGTCTTGCCCGTGCGGCCAACCGCGCAACGACACGGAGGACAAGCCAATGTCCCGCAACGCCACGACCATGGCCGCCCCCGCCGGGGCCGTCACGGTGAAGAAGAAGTGGATGCGCGAGGTCGTGACCTTCCTGATGGTCTTCGGCCCGGGCATCATCGTCATGGAGGCCGACAACGACGCCGGCGCCGTCGCCACCTACGTGCAGGCCGGGGCCCAGTACGGGCTGCACCTGCTCTGGGTGCTGGCCCTGCTGCTGCCCGTGACCTACCTCGTGCAGGAGATGGTGGTGCGCCTGGGCATCGCCACGGGCCAGGGCCACGCGGCCATGATCTACAAGCGCTTCGGCAAATGGTGGGGGCATTTCTCCCTCATCGACCTGCAGCTGGTGAACTTCCTGACCCTGGTCACGGAGTTCGCGGCCATCGCCCTGGCCCTGGGCAAGCTGGGCATCCCCCCGGCCTGGGGCGTGCCCGCCGCGGCCATCGGCCTTTTGCTGCTGGTGCTCACGGGCAGCTACCTGCGCTGGGAGCGCATCGTGGTCTGCTTGTGCCTTGTGGACATGGCCTGGCTGTTCATCGCCTGGCGCACCGGGCCCGGCGCGGGCCAGGCACTGGGGCACGCCGTGGCGCCCACCCTGCCCCCGGGCGGCCTGACCTCCGACCTGGTCTACCTGATCATAGCCATCGTGGGCACCACCATCGCGCCCTGGCAGCTGTTCTTCCAACAGAGCTGCGTGGCGGACAAGCGGCTGCGCTTCTCCGACCTGAAGTTCGCCCGCCTGGACACCCTGGTCGGCGCGGTGTTCACCATCATCGTGGCCGGCAGCATGATGGTCGCCGGCAGCGCGGCCTTCACCCACGGAATCCCTTTCGAGGACCCGGCCCAGCTGGCCATGGACCTGGCCGGGATCGCCGGTGAGGGCGTGCGCTACGCCATCCTGCTGCTGATGATCAACGCCGCCATCCTGGGGGCCACCACCATCTCGCTCTCCAGCGCCTGGGCCTACGGCGAGGTGAAGGGCTGGCCGCACAGCCTGCATAAAAAGGTCAAGGACGCGCCCGGATTCTACGGGGCCTACGCCCTGTTCGTGGGCCTGGCCGCCGCCCTGGTGCTCATCCCCGGCGCGCCGCTCCAGGTGATCATCCTCTCGGTGCAGGTGCTGGCCGGGATCATGCTTCCCTCGGCCATCGTGTTCCTGCAGCTGCTGCTGAGCGACAAGGAGCTCATGGGCGAGGAGCTTGTGAACAAACCTTGGAACAACGTGGCCAACTGGACCATCATCGTGGTCTTTTTCGGCTTGTCCCTGATCCTGGCAGCCCAGGTGCTGCTGCCCGAAATCTTTACGTCCTGACCGGAAACGCTCGAAAAGGAGACCGACATGATCCGCAAGAACACCTCCCCCGCAGCCATCGCCGCCGCCGAGGAAAGCTACGTCGTGGTCCACCCCTGCTTCGACGCCCCGGAAGCTAAGCGCGACATCGACTCCCTGGGGCCCATGAAGCTCTCACTCTCCGGGCGCATCGCCCTGCTCGGCCTGCGCGCCTACCTGGTGCTGATGATGGGAATGGTGGCCTACCGCGCCCTGGACATGGCCGGCGTCATCGTCCACCTGAAAGGATAGCTCTCGCCTTCCCGCGCCTTTTCGGCGCACAAAGCGGGGACGCGGCCTGGCCGCGTCCCCGC